>JAUYTA010000330.1 GCA_030695265.1 Bacteroidota bacterium | reverse complement strand
ATGTACTTCGATTCAAACCAAAAATCTAAATTTTCAACCGTTTACATTGAAGTTCCATTGATGGCAGAATTTCAGGTTCCGGTGAAACACGTTGCCGACCGTCTGTATTTTTCGGCCGGAATTAATATCGGAAGGCGGTTGTCGTCGCATACAAAAGTGAAATACCGCAGCGAGGACAAAAAGCAAAAACTTAAAACGCCCGGCGATTATTCCCTTCGCGATTTCACATTTGGCGGAACAGTCAGGGTTGGTTACCGCTGGGTAAATCTGTTTGCCAACTACGATTTCACACCAATGTTCGAAGATCACCGTGGCCCACGACTTTATCCATATTCATTTGGGGTAAGATTAATTTCATTCTATAGCCCCCTACCCGTTCCCCCGCAGGGGGAAAGCACTTGCCGCAAAGGATTGAACTGTTAATTGTTTAAATAACTTTACTAAAATTATACTTTTTCAAAAATTATACACCATGAGACTTTTATTGATCAGCAATTCAACCATGCCCGGAGAGGCTTATCTTGATTATCCGAAAAACGAAATCAAAAAATTCCTGGGCGATAAACCGCTTATCGCTTTGTTTATTCCTTATGCTGCAGTTACTTTTTCGTTCGATTTGTACGAGCAAAAAGTTGCGGAACGATTTTCAGAATTAGGATATCAGGTTAAAAGTATCCATCATTTCAGCGATCCGGTGCAGGCAGTTAAAGATGCCGAAGTGATTGTGGTTGGTGGCGGAAATACCTGGCAACTGGTGCGAATGATGCACGAGAATAAACTGATGGAGGTGATTCAGGAGAAAGTTGTGAACGGAACTCCTTTCGTTGGCTGGAGCGCCGGCTCGAATGTGGCTTGCCCGACATTGCGAACTACCAACGACATGCCTATTATCGACCCTCTGGGTTTTGATACCATCGGCCTTGTTCCATTTCAGATCAATCCGCACTATCTCGATGCCAATCCTGAAGGACACGGTGGCGAAACACGTCAGCAACGCGTCGAAGAATTTCTGGAGATTAATCCTGAATTATACGTGGTAGGATTGCGCGAAGGAACCATGTTGCGGGTTGAAGACCAGAAAATAAGCCTGATTGGCAACCGCACTGCCCGTATTTTCAAAAAAGGGGCAGACTTTTTTGAATTGAGTTCGGACGATGATTTTAGCTTTTTGCTGAGGTAGGAATTATTTCACCGACCCATTCAGAAACTTGCCTGAAATAAACCTGATGGGGTACCAGGCGGCCAGAAAGCCGATTCCGGAAACAAGCAGAAAAACAGCCATCAGATCGGTGATGCGGATTTCGACCGGGTAGCTTGAAAAAATAAAGGCGCCTTCGTTTCCCGGAATTTTCAGAATGCCAAATTCAATCTGAATCCAGCAAATAAGTATCCCGAATATTAAGCCGAAAACAGCGCCGGCCAGTGAAATCATCCAGCCTTCGAGCAGAAAAATGGTGCGGACGAGTTTGCGGTTGGCTCCCATGCTTTGCAGAATGGCGATGTCGGCCTTTTTGTCGATGATGAGCATTGAAAGCGATCCGAGAATGTTGAATGATGCGATAACCAGCACAAATCCAAGAATCAGGAAAATGGCCCATTTTTCGGTTTCCATGACGCGGTAAAAAAGTTCGTGTTGCTCGAACTGTGTTTTTACCACGAAGTTTTCGCCCAGAACCGACTCAATTTCAGCTTTTGCAACCTTGTCGGAAACGCCTTCTTTCAACGCGATTTCAACGGCAGTCGCCCTTCCATTCATCTGGAACAACTCACCGGCAAAATCGAAGGGAACCAGTATATATTTCGAATCAATTTCCTGTTGGTTGGAGAATATTCCGGAGGCGTAAATTGAGCTGTGTATAAAGGCAGTCTGAAGAGACGGTCGTCCGCGGGTGCCTTTTTTCAAGGTGTAAATGTGTATCGGATCAGAAAAATTCAATCCTACCGATAAAAAATAAGCAACCCCCTGCCCTACTACTGCAAACGGAATCTGATCGGCTTCCAAGATAAATTCCCCGACGGTAATAAAACTGCTGTCCAATCCTGAAGTCTGAGAATACTCCACCGGAACACCTTTTACCGTAGCGAAATACTGCCGTTCGCCATACCTCAGCAATGCATCTTCTTCAATCACCGGAGTTACCGATGCAACTTCGGGCAATTGTCTGATGGCGTCAAAGTTGCCATCATTCAGGTCAAACGATTTACCGATCGAAGCGCTGATTTTTATGTCAGGATCGAACGAAGAAAACAGTGATTTGATGGTGGTATCGAGCCCATTGAAAACCGAAAGAATTACAACCAGCGCAAAAGTGCCCACAGTAACTCCCGCAACCGAAACTCCGGAAATGATGTTGATCACATTCACCGATTTTTTTGAAATCAGGTAGCGACGGGCGATATAGAAGGCTGTTTTCAATATTTACCAATTATCTATTTACAATTTACCATTTTACCTTTCCCGATGACAAATGACCCTTTCCCAATTTATTTCCAGGCTTTAACTATTAAACCAGTTCCGCTTTTGTGTTTCATTTCCAGATCGAAAAAATTCAGGATGATGGCAAAAGGATAAACGATCAGGTAATAAAACGGTAGAATTACGAAAAATAATTTGCTGACTCCCAGCATTAAAATGGGATATTTCATTGACAGTTTCCACGATATTTTCCCCGGATTTCCGTACGAGTAGCGGGCTTTAACTTTCGAGAACCCGACCGATTTCAGTTTGATTTCGATGTCGCCGATATTGTAACCGTCGCGCACATGCTCGTCGATAAAACCGTGAACACCTTCTTCGTGGTCGTGGTCGTGCGAGTCGGATCCGCCTTGGTCTGAAGGAGTTGAAATCAGCAACATTCCGCCTTTTTTCATCGAGGCGTAAAAATTCCGGAAAACCAGAACATCTTCTTCAATGTGTTCCATCACATCAACCGAAAGCACCAAATCGTATTTGCCGTTCTCCTGAAATGTAGTCAGATCGGCCAGTTCAAACTTTACACGATCCGACAAACCCACCTTTTTCATAAACCGGTTGCAATCTTCAATTTGTTCAGGTTTGATATCGACTGCTTTGATCTTCGCTTTTGGAAACCAGCGTGCCATGCGGTAGGTATATTGGCCAAAACCTGATCCGGCGTCTAAAATGGTTCTTACTTCCGGAGAAGTATGGGTACGTTTGCGAAGTTCTTTGCGGATGTGCCAGGCGCGAAGCAACAACCAGTCGAGCAACTGATAGAACAACTTGCGTAAAACCGGATGCTGGTTAAATACATTTCCCAGCGAACGTTTAATCGGATCGTATTGCATGTGTAGGATTATTCTTTTAGCAGTCTGTCAATGTTGTCGATGTAATCGAGGCTATCGTCGAGAAAAAAATCAAGTTGAGGTACGATCCGGAGTTGTTTGCCAACTTTCAGTCCAAGAAGTCCGCGTAATTTTGAATGCAGTTTCTTGATTTCGAGTAAAACTGCTTCACCTTTTTCAGATGGAAAAATGCTAAGATAAACCCGTGCAATGGAAAGATCGGGAGTAATTCTAACCCTTGTAACACTAATCATTACATTGTGAAACAGGTTTTTACCTTCCTTCTGAAGTATGTCGGCCATGTCCTTTTGGATCAGGCGCGATATTTTATTTTGACGTGTAGTTTCCATGGTATTTGTTTTTGATCATTTAGCAGCCAAAGGTAGTTAAGTATTTACCATTAACCAATTGACAATTTACAAATTCAAAACGATTCGAAATAGTATTGCAGCCATCCTGATCGTTTATTTTTTTTAAGTTTGCCACACATAAAAACCCTTTTGCCTTGAACATATGGAAGGACTTTTCGATTATGGCCTGTGGGGATTATTTTTAGCCAGCTTTCTGGCCGCAACGGTCGTACCTTTCAGTTCCGAAGCTTTGCTCACTTATCTGATAGCCAGCGGCACCGATGTAACTTCTGCAGTATTGGT
>JAUYTA010000317.1 GCA_030695265.1 Bacteroidota bacterium | reverse complement strand
GTTACATACATTTTTTTTGTGACCGGATCTATTGCTATACCATTTAAAACATCCACTTGTTTATCCGAATTTATCATGGTGAGAATACCGTACAAATCTATTTTAGACAGTACTTTACCAGTTTCAGGATCTATTTTTACAATCAGATTTGTAGTCCATACATTGGCATAAATAAACCCATCCGAATATTCAAGCTCGTTCAGGTATAAAACAGGATTTTTATCGTCGTACACCTGAATTTTTTTAATTGGTTTATAACTTTCAGGGTCAAGATAAGTCAGAATATTGGTGCCATCACTCATAATAAATTGCTTTCCATCATTGGTCAATCCCCAGCCTTCAGGAGAAGCGTAATGAAAACTATCAATAACTGCCATTGTTTCCAGTTCGTAAACAAATCCAATTTTTGATTTATAAGTGAGCTGAAAAATGCGGTTGTTGAAAATGGTAATTCCTTCACCAAAATGGCGATCGGCAAGTTTTACCGATTGAAGTACTTTTCCGGTTTGAAGATTGACTTTATAAATGGCTGATTTTCCGTTTTCTCCTGTACTTTCATACAAATAACCATTGTGTATTTCCAATCCCTGGGTAAAAAATGTTTCATTGTGTGTCAACGATTTAACTATCTCATAACCATATTTTTCAGGCACAATATCCGATAGAACCTCAAAAGTTTTGAAATAAGTTCCTTCTACCCCATCGTTTTTTGTTGCAACAGTTTTAAGTGTATGTTTTCCAATGCTTTTAAAATTTTTCAGCGAATAAGTAAATTCAGTTTCTGTATTTGAAGTGACTAAAACCGAATCAATATAAATTTTGGTTTCCTTTAGCTCGCCGCCTTTTACTTTTACGGAAATACCAATATTGATGTCATCGCCAAAAATTATTTTTTTATTTACTGATTCTATTTTTATCTGAACCGCTGGTTTTCTCGATCGGTTCGATTTACTTGAACATGAAAAAGAGCTGATAAATGCAGATGTCACAATAAACACAAGAAATAGTCTGAAATTCATTACTTTATTTTTTAGTAATATAACGGGCTTCAAAGATAAAATAAATTAAAAGTCAATACGCAAATAACAATAAATTAGAAGAAGGCAAAAAGAATAGGTTTGTATATATTTGGCCAAAATTTAAAGATTGTGGGCGCATTAAAAAAACTCGCCGGCGAAACAGCCATTTATGGAATGAGCAGTATTGTCGGCCGATTCCTTAACTGGTGGTTGGTTCCATATTATTCCAGAATTTTTCTTCCCGAAGAATATGGAATTGTTACTAATTTATATTCATACATTGCTTTTTTACTGGTGATGCTCACTTTTGGAATGGAAACCGGATTTTTCAGGTTTGCCAACAAAAGCGAGCAAAAGGAAAAGATTTATTCTACCAGTGCATTTTCCCTGTTCGGAAGTTCGCTGCTTTTTGTGGCCATCGCATTTATTTTCTCCGGAAGTTTTGCCGCTTTTCTCGACTATCCCAACAGTAAGGAATACATAAAATTACTGGCTGTAATTGTTGCGCTCGATGCAGCAACAGCCATTCCGTTTGCCAATTTGCGGCTCGAAGGTAAACCGGTCAGGTTTGCAACACTGAAAATGGTCAATATTTTCTTCAATATTTTCTTCAATTTATTTTTTCTTTCGGTCTGCCCCTCTATTCTGAAATCAAATCCCGACAGTTTTATCCAATACATTTACAATCCGCAATTTGGAGTTGGTTACGTGTTTGTATCCAATTTGCTGGCATCTGTTATTACGCTTTTTATGCTTATTCCTGAAATAAGAAAAATAAAACCGATTTTCGATTGGCAGCTTTTCAGCGAAATGTTTTGGTACTCCTTCCCTATCCTACTGGTTGGAATTGCCGGAATGATCAACCAGAATATAGATAAAATTTTAATTCCGGAGTTAATCCCTGCCAGCCTGAAACCGATGGAGCAGCTTGGCATTTACGGCGCAAATTATAAACTGGCCGTGCTGATGAACATGTTTATACAGGCTTTCAGGTATTCGTTCGAACCATTCTTTTTCAGCCATCAGAAGAACAGTGATTCCCGCCTGATTTACGCGCATGTGATGAAGTATTTTATCATTTTCGGATTGCTGATATTTTTGGGAATAACGCTTTTTATCGATGTTTTTAAAATTGTAATCGGTCCCGAATATCATTCCGGATTAAAAGTGGTTCCTTCAGTTTTAATGGCCAATTTATTCCTGGGTATTTATTTTAACCTTTCGCTTTGGTACAAACT
>JAUYTA010000306.1 GCA_030695265.1 Bacteroidota bacterium | reverse complement strand
GCATTACTTCCAGCGCCGGAGCCTGTGCTTCTTCGTCGGCAACAAAAGAGCCTGCCTTTATTGTCATTACAATGTTGTACACCAGAATGAAGAATCCGGTAACATATAAAAATCCGCCAAATGCCCTGATGGCGTACATCGGAATTAACTGGGTAACGGTTTCCAGAAAATTCGGGTACATCAGGAATCCGTCAGGAGTAAATTGTTTCCACATCAAAGCCTGCGTAATTCCTCCGATATAAAGTGGTACTGCATAAAAAACAATTGCAAGTGTGGAAATCCAGAAGTGAATATTGGCCAGTTTGGTCGAATATAGAGTTGTGTTGTAAATTCGGGGAACGAGCCAGTAAATCATTCCAAAAGTTAACAATCCGTTCCAGCCAAGCGCTCCGATATGAACGTGACCAATGGTCCAGTCGGTAAAGTGACTGATGGCGTTCACACTTTTAAATGACAAAAGTGGTCCTTCAAAAGTGGACATTCCGTATGCAGTTATGCCTACAACAAACATTTTCAGGATCGGATCCCTGCGTACTTTGTCCCATGCACCGCGCAGGGTGAGTAACCCGTTTATCATTCCACCCCAGCTTGGGGCAAGCAACATGACCGAAAAAGTGGTTCCAAGCGCCTGAAGCCAATCAGGCAGAGAACTGTACAGCAAGTGGTGTGGTCCGGCCCATATATAAAGGAAAATGAGCGACCAGAAATGCACGATGGATAGTTTGTAGGAATACACAGGTCGTCCGGAAACTTTGGGCACAAAATAATACATCATTCCAAGAAATGGGGTTGTCAGGAAGAATGCCACTGCATTGTGTCCGTACCACCATTGCACCAAGGCATCCTGAACGCCTGCATAAAGCGTATAACTTTTCAGGAAACTAACCGGGACTGCCAGTGAATTGAAAATATGAAGAACAGCCACTGTAACCCAGGTGGCAATGTAAAACCAGATTGAAACATATATGTGACTGGTACGGCGTTGCAAAATTGTTCCGAACATGTTCCAGCCGAATACTACCCAAACCAGTGTGATGGCAATGTCGATTGGCCATTCAAGCTCAGCGTATTCCTTACCGGTTGTAAATCCGGCGAGCAACGTAACAGCTGCGGCCACAATAATCG
>JAUYTA010000302.1 GCA_030695265.1 Bacteroidota bacterium | reverse complement strand
TCACATTCACCAGTTCGGTTGAGATCACGGTCTGGTTTGGAATCCGAATCAACAAATTATCGTATGTTTTTATCTTTATCGACAACAGATCGATGGAATAAACAGTTCCGGTTTTATCGCCGATACGGATCACATCGCCCAGTTCAAAAGACTTTTCAGAAACAAGGAACAGCCCGCTGATAATATTGCCAATGCTGGTTTGCGAAGCTACCCCGATGATAATACCGACCACCCCGGCAGCTCCGAACAAAGCCGTCAAATCGTAGTTCAGTTCGCGAATCACGATCAGCACCAATCCTACATAACCGGTATAAACAACCGTCCGGCTTACAATCATCATCCGCTGCCGCGAAAGTTGTTTCCGGAGCGAACGTTTTATCAGGTGCGAAATAAACTGAATGGAACCGATCCCGACTACCAGGATAAACACAATCCGGATAAACTTATCGACCGTTTCGATACTAAAAAAAGTTGAAAGGTTAAAATCCATAACTTAACTTTGATAGATGTTTTTGATGAAGAAGAAACTCTTTCTCAACAGGTTACGCCCCACTTCATTTCGTGGTTTTGCCAATTGAAGTGGTTTCTGGCCGTGAATTTCTTTCTTCACCGACAGGTTCACGCTACCGGCATGCTCAGGCCCCCTGAACTCGATGGCTACATGGTTGGATAAAATTTGCCTGTTTTTCAGGAACAGCGAAAAATCTTCGACCCGGAGAATCAGGCGTTGAAGATCGAAAATGCCAGTGGTACTGTTGTTTATTTCAACCGGAACAATGGCTTCCCATGGCATGGCTTTGATTTCAGAAAATTCCTTGTCGTAATTGCCACCAATCGAAAAAGCCGGTTCGCCGTTGTCGGCCTCTCCAAACCAGGTATCCGACAAACGTTGCAAAGGCAATTCAATTAAGAGGTTCTCTTCTTTTACTTCCTGAAAATAAAATTGCATGGAAAGTGGTATTCTGAAATACAAATTGGCCAATTCTCCGGCGCTGATTTTTATCACCTTGTTATTCCTGAAAACCACCGCTTTATTTGGTAGTGAAGGAAAAACAAACAAATCGTGCGATTTTCCGGTCTGAAAATGAAACACTTCCGATTCATCGTCAAAACCTTCAACTTCTTCAACCAGCAACTCATCATTTGGCTGTTCGGGTACCCGACTTTTTATCAGCCAGCCGTTGGAAATGTGTTTCACAAAAACTTCTACAAAACCTGCTTTAAAAAGAAGGGTTTGATTGACAGCAAATTCGTATTTTTTCCAGAAATTCTGAGGGTTCATTTTGTTCGTTCTTATTTCAAAAATAAAAGTAAGATAATTTTTGAAAGGAGGAATAAAAAAAAGACACCCACCAGCATCTCTCCAAATAGGACAAAAGCCCCATCCCCGACCCTTCCCCGAAGGGAAAGGGAGTTGGCATTGCAGGTTCTGGATGGTCTTTATTTTTGGAATAACCCTCAGAACCTGCAATGCCAAAAGCCCCCTCTTTTGGTGGTTACTGAGCCTGTCGAAGTAAGGGGGTTTGGGGGAGGCTCCTATTTCGTTTTAACTCCCAGGTTAAGCGATCCTGTAATTTTCCCGATGTCGCTTGGATCAATTAGCCCGCGAATGCTGATCAGCGTATTGTCGTTGCCGCCAACCACGAGCAACAATTCCGAGAGTTTCCCTTTTTCGCCGGTGCGTCCGTAGAAGCGAACAACTTCATTTTTTTCGGTCACCTCCATCAAAACCTCGTAATTGTGGTTTTTGAAGAACCCATCAGCCTCCAGTTCGCTGAAGAAATTGAGGCCTTTATTCAACTCCTTGTTTTCAACCGACAGAATTCGAATTCCTGATATTTTTTCAAACATCGCGGCTTCCTTGCTTTTCGATTCATCAAATTTACTGGCCAACCCAAGTAATTTACCGCTGATATTCACCGTTGTAAACCCGTCTTTATTGGCATATTTGTTAAAAAGCTTGTCAATCGGACTGTTGTCCTGTGCCATCACCAACAATGGGATGAGCAAAACCAGTGTCAATAATAATCGTTTCATGGCTATTCGTTTTTAAGATTTTTGTTCAAATTTTCAATTTCATAAAGTTTTTCAAATCCTTTGTCCAGTGCTTCCATTCCTGAATAAAAAGGAATCGTGGCATCTTCCATTTTCCCGATTGGTTTAAGCTGAGCCAATCCTCTGTTGTATTTGCCGGCAACAAATTCCAGGGTTTTGGCGGCTTCAGCATAAGCTTCATCAGGATCGGCAAACGTGTCGTGCCATTGGTTTTGATTGCTGTAAAAATTCACAGCCAGCATCACCAGAATCACAGATGCGGCAATTCCTGTTACCATTTGCCACATCCAGCGGTATCGCAGCTTTTCCCTGTGCTCCGATTCCAGAATATGGTTCATCAATTCGTCGCCAAGTCCGGGATTTTCATCAACCGAAAGTTCCTTCATTCCTGAAAACATCGGAACATACATTTTCAGGTTTTCATCCACTTCTCCGGAAGTAAAATAAGTGATCAGTTCATTTTCTTCGGCCAGTGTGGTTTCGGCTTCAAAGTACTTTTGCAGCAATATGTTTATTCTCTGTGATTCCATAATTTTGAATTTTTAAGATTTCATCACGCACTTTTTTGCGTGCCCGCGATAAATTAACCCTGATTGCATTTACGTTCAACTCCGTAACTTCGGCTATTTCTTCATATTCGAGCTGTTCGATGTCGCGCAAATGAATGATGGTGCGTTGCAAATCAGGCAATTCTCCAATAATTCGTTTTGCCAATCCTGCCAACTCTGCATTTTCAAAATAATCCGTATCCGTGCAATCCTCCTCCGGCTGTTTATTTTTCTTCACCAGTTCCAACGAAATTGTTCGTCGTGAACGGATTAAATCGAGGCAGCGGTTACGGGTCATGCGAATGGCAAAAGCTTCCAGATTTTCAACCTTTCCAAGTTCATCGCGCTTTTGCCAGAGTTTCAGAAACACATCCTGAAGTACATCTTTCGCCTCTTCTTCATTCTGAAGAATTTGAAGGGCAAACCGCAACAATTTGTTGCTGATTGGAAGTACATCGGTTTTAAAATCTCTGGCTAACATTCGAACTCTTTTCTGACAGTTTCAAAGTTAAGACGAAGTGAGAAGGAATTCATTACATGGGGAGTAAAAAAAATTTACCACATAGGTACATAGAACACATAGTTGTGTTTGAAATACAAATAGAACAGATAATCTAAACTTTATTATTTTTTCTATTGTGCCCTATGTGTCTATGTGGTTAAAAATCTTAAAAAAGCTCTGCTTCCAGTCCATCCTTAATTTCCATGAAATTGTTTTCGAGGAGGAGCATGTTGTCGATAAAGAAGTTGAAAATACCGGGCCATTGGT
>JAUYTA010000060.1 GCA_030695265.1 Bacteroidota bacterium | reverse complement strand
GCGACATGGACGATTTTTTTGATGTGTAAGACTTGCAAATGGCATGGAGCATGGAGCAGGGGGATGGGAGAAGGTGAAAAGTGATGGAAGGGAGAAAATGAAAGTGTGTGAGAAATAAATTCATCGCATGGACTCGGAGGCAGGAAAAACTTGGAATTTGGAACTTTGAACTTGAAATTTTTATTTTATGCTGATCGCACAGGAATTACGAAAAACGAATATTGCCGAGTATATTTTGTACATGTGGCAAGTGGAAGATTTGCTGCGGGCTTGTGCTTTTAATCCTGAATTGATTGAAAAAAAGCTTGTCAGCCGGTTTAATGCCGATGAAAATACAAGTAGAGAGATTGCTGCATGGTACAACAATCTGGCACTCATGATGGAAAAAGAACACATCAGAGCTAATGGTTATTTGCAGGTGATTACCAATCTGGTCAACGATTTAAATGAGTTTCACCTGAAGTTGATTGAAAGACAGTCGGACGGGGAATACCAACGATTGTACCAAATGAACAGCGAAGCCATCAGTGAATTTTTACGGAAATCGGGGAAGTCTGTTGAAAATGAAGTGGAATCCTGCCTGAATGCTTTATATGGTGTGTTGTTGCTGAAACTTAAAAACAGCGAAATTTCACCCGAGACTAAACGAACAGTGGAAGGATTTAGCCGGATGATCGGGCATTTGTCGGCAAGGTACATTCAATTTGAAAACGATGATTTTGAGTTTTAGATAAATCGTTCCAGCACTTCAGCGGAAGGCAAATAGCATGATTCTCGCACTCCAAACCAGCGATAACGGTTCCGGGCAATCCATAAATACAACGAGTGCCGCCATTTCCGGGGAATTAATTTAAAAATCGCTGCCAATTTGTAAATACCACCCAATTCTTCTGCAATTTTTAGAACCGCATCGAAATGACTGTAAGTTGTTTGCCCATCAGAAACAATCACACTATCTCCCGGTTCTTTCAATGCTGAACTCTGCAATGTCTGGAACAAAAATTTCTTCCGCTTATCGGCCTTCAGTGTAAAATTAACAGTCCGGCTGCATAAAATGCAAACTCCATCGAACTGAACAAGTATCTTTCCTTTGGGAACAATCGGGCTCATTTGAAACTTTTATTGAAGTCGTGAATTAATCCGTCTCTGAGCCAGTTTGAAACAGCCTGGCGGTTGTCGGAGAAAATGAACCGTTTCTGGTCGCGGGTGTGGTTGATGTTTCCCAATTCAATGAAAACAGAGGGTGGAAATGAATTTTTAATGACATAAAGATTCCGCTCCGAAACTGAACCGTTGTAACCTCTTGTTGGTTGGTGACGGGCATACCTTTCACCGAATGTGTCCTTTAAAGTATTGGCCAGGTTTTTACCGGTATCGCTTCTTTTGTCGTGATAGAAAAATACATCGATATTTTCTTTCTGGCTTCGTGAATCAATATGAATAACCACCAATCGCTGGAATTTGCCTTTGTTCTGAATATACAGCTTGTTAACTGCTTCGGTACTTTGGCGCAGACGTGCAAGCTGATTGAGCGGAATTGGATCGTTCGGAAAACAAACTTCATCCCGGTCGGGAGTTAGAAACTGATCATCGCGTATGCCATCGTTTGGATCCCGGATAATCATGTATACGGTTGCTCCCCTTTCTATCAGGCTTCGGGCAAGTCGTAAAGTCACATCGTAAGCATATTCGTCTTCGCAGAGCAGGTGTCCGTTTAAGCTGCCAATTGCACCGGGATCAGGACCGCCATGCCCACTCATTAAATAATAAACTGCCTTGCTGAGTTCCCTGCTTCTGATGGTAACTTCTTTGTATTTATCACCAAAAATTTCATAAATGATCTTTTCCTGAGGAGCTTCCGAAACAGGTGCTGAATTCCGAATGATCGTGTCTTTTTCTGCAACGACGGGTAGCCGGTATGTTCTGCCAATAATAAGTGCGTTGTCCTTTCCCAGTTTTGTTTTGTTCAGTTCAATAAACTGATTAAGATATTCACCGGGTGAAAGCCCGTTCTGTTTCAGTACTGAATAGATTCCGTCTCCTTTTTTTGCCGTTATTGTTTTGTAATCCTGAGCGAAAGCAGTGCAGGCCATAAGCAGCAAAAGTGAAGCAATTAATATTCTGTATGTATTGAGTTCAAAATGTGTGCGGGATATATATGAAACCATGAGCAATTATATTTTATTCAATAAACGATTTTAATTCTGATTTGTTTTTATCTTTATCCGTAGAACAGCTATTTTTTTATCAGAATAACATTTTTAAATATACTTCAATGCGCCGTTTATTCCTCACTTTTTCTATCATTTTAATATTATTTTCCTGTAACAAGCATCTCGTTGTACACGAAGTAAATACAAAAAATATTTCAATTGATTCGAATGTAGGTCCGCCCGATTTGTTGGTTGAAACAATGGTCAAACCATACCGTGACAGTATTGAACATGATATGTCCACGCTGGTAACGGTCAGTTCGGCGCCACTTGTAAAAGGCAAACCTGAAAGTAAATTAACCAATCTGGTTTCTGATATTCTGCTGAATTCAGCAGCTTCCTACTGTTTGAAACAAAATTTAAAGGTTCAACCTGACGCTGCCTATGTCAATTATGGTGGACTTCGGGCATCTTTGCCTCAAGGCGAAATTACAGCGCAACATATTTTTGAATTGATGCCATTCGAAAATGAAATTGTGCTGATTAAAATTTCAGGAGCATCGTTTACGCTGATGGCTGAAAAAATTGCTGGCAGGAGAGGAGAGGGGGTTGCAGGCATGAAGCTTGGAATCAGAAACGGAAAGGTTTCAAGTTTGATTGTTGCTGATAAAACGATTGATACAAAAGCTTCATACTGGCTGGTTACCAACGATTATATTGCCAATGGAGGCGATCAGATGAGCATGTTCGACAATCCGGAAGAAAGAATAAATACCGGGTTGAAAATACGGGATGTCTTGATACGGGTTTTGAGCGACGATTATAAAAAGAATGGAATTATTGAGGTAAAAGAAGATGGGAGGATTTTCAATGAGCAATAGAAGAATATTTTTAAAACAATCCCTATTGGGTGGAAGCGCCTTGTCATTGGGGATATTTCCGAATGAATTGTTTGCTTCGGGTGAACTTGTAAAACTGACGGTAATGCACACCAATGATATGCATTACCACATCGATCCGTTTGATGATTCACATGCCGAATATGGCGGTCGCGGCGGCATGGTGCGTCTTGCTTCACTGGTTTCCAAATGCCGGTCTGAAAATCCGAACTTTTTATTGCTCGATGCGGGTGATATGTTTCAGGGGACACCCTATTTTAATTATTTCAAAGGCGATTTGATAATGAAACTTATGAGCCAAATCGGATATGATGCCGGGACAATTGGAAATCATGAGTTTGATAACGGACTGCCCGATATTCTTTCAGCTTTGAGATTTGCCAAGTTCCCGATGGTTTCGAGCAATTATGATTTTTCGGATACCATTTTGGCTGATTCTGTTAAGCCCTGTCATATTCTGGAAAAAGGCGGAATAAAAATCGGCATTTACGGACTGGGCATTGAATTGGACGGTTTGGTTGGTAAATTGAATTATGGAAATACGCAATATCTTGATCCATTGACGACAGCTCTTAAAATGGAGCGATTGCTGAAAAAAGATCACAAGTGTGATTTGGTCATTTGTCTGTCGCATCTTGGCTATTCCTACTCAAACCGCAAAATCAGTGATGTGAGCCTTGCCCCCCAAACCAAATATACCGACCTTATTATTGGTGGTCATTCCCACACATTTCTTGATAAGCCAACGGTTTTGGAAAATGCCAAAGGAAATCAGATTTTGGTCAATCAGGCTGGCTGGGCTGCTTTGGCTGCCGGAAAGATCGAATTTATTTTCGATCGTGCCCGAAGGAGAAAAGCATTTACTGCAACTGTAAATAATCTTTAGATCATTTTTTTGATGGGCAGGAAAACGCTTTTATTGCTTTCGGTTGTTTCAGGCTTATTACTGAGTTTGCCCTGGATTTGCCCATCTTTTTCCTCGTCAATGTTTATTGCTTTTATCCCTTTACTTTTTGTTGAAGATCAAATTACCCGTAAAAAACAAAGTCAAAAGAGCATTGTACTTTTTTTATACGCTCTGTTAAGTTTTCTTGTTTGGAATGTGTTGTCAACCTGGTGGATAGCCTGTGTTTCCATTTCAGGAATGATAATTATTGCCGTCATTAATGCGTTTCTGATGGCTTTTGTATGGTGGATGATGCATTTGGTTTGTCGGAAATTTGCTGCCAGAGCCGGGTATCTTTCGTTGGTCGTTTTCTGGCTGACATTCGAATTTCTACATTTTAACTGGTCGATAAACTGGCCCTGGCTGACGCTTGGAAACGGATTTGCCAATTCGGTAAAGTTGGTGCAGTGGTACGAGTTTACCGGAGTATTGGGGGGATCGCTTTGGGTTTTATTGAGCAATGTATTGATATTCAGGTTTGTTAAAAGTATTTTCAGAAAGGAAATGCCTGAAGCGGTTAAATTTGGAAGCTTTTCTCTTGCGATTATTCTATTGCCTGTTTGCCTGTCAATATTCCAGTATCACAACTACAAAGAAAATGGCCAAGTTCGCGAGGTTCTGGTTCTGCAGCCCAACATTGATCCGTTCACAGAGAAATTTTCGGGAATGAGCAACGAAGAGCAAACCCAGCGTTTAATTTCTCTTGCTGAAACAATTATTACAGATTCAACCGATTATGTTTTGGCTCCTGAAACTGCACTTGCGCAAATGTGGGAAGATCTGGAAATAAATCAAAATGCGGTATTACAGCCAGTTAATTCTTTGATAGATAAATATCAGAATGTCAGGTTTGTTGTCGGTGCCATGACCAAAAAGGAAATTGTTGCAGGAGAAACTGTATCTTCTTCGGCACGCCAAACTGACGATGGCCGGTCATACAATGTTTTCAATTCTGCTTTAATGGTTGATCATTCGCGCAAAGTTCAGGTTGGGCATAAAAGTTTGCTGGTTAGTGGCGTTGAAAAGATGCCATTTGAAAAATACTTTTCATTTCTCCGGAAATATTCTGTCGATTTGGGCGGAGTCAGCGGCAGTTTATCCTCAGCAGACCAAATAACCGTTTTCGATGGAGCAAACCATGATAAGATTGGATCAGTTATTTGTTTTGAATCAGCTTTTGGAGCGCATGTGGGAAATGCTGTCGCGAATGGGGCAAATTTGATTTTTGTAATAACCAACGATGGCTGGTGGAAAGATTCGCCCGGCGTAGAACAACATTTCTCCTATTCAAGGCTGAGGGCCATTGAAACCCGCAGAAGTATTGTACGAAGCGCCAATACCGGTATTTCGGGTTTCATAAATCAGAAAGGCGATGTGGTCAAAAAATCATATGTAAATACCAATACTGCAATCATTTCGGAGACACGGATAAACAATACGATCACATTCTATGTGCTGTATGGCGATTATTTAGGTCGGGTAAGTATGTTTTTGTCAGGCCTGATATTGATTTATCTGATGATACAAAAGCAAAAAGACCGCTAAATCATTGATTTGCGGTCTTTTATTTGGGTCTGGCTCCCAATTTTGTCGGGGTGGCCGGACTCGAACCGACGACCTCCTGGTCCCAAACCAGGCATACTACCAACTGTACTACACC
Organism: Bacteroidota bacterium; assembly: GCA_030695265.1. GTDB lineage: Bacteria > Bacteroidota > Bacteroidia > Bacteroidales > Prolixibacteraceae > Aquipluma. The sequence goes on along the minus strand of JAUYTA010000060.1, from coordinate 2,050 downwards.
CCGATGTTAATTTCAGTATTTTAATGCGGAGAGAGGGGGATTCGAACCCCCGGTACAGAATGACCCGTACGTCGGTTTAGCAAACCGGTGGTTTCAGCCACTCACCCATCTCTCCCTGGTATTGTAACAGAATTAAATCTACTCCAATCTTTAATTTCCACCAGCGATTTCTCTTGATTTCACTAGTCATTCAGCCTTTGTGAATGTGCGTGCAAATATAGAACTACTTTTTTCACTGGCAAAATAAATAGCATAAAAATACCGACTATTTTGAAGTTTTTTTTTGAAGGCAGGAAAGGCTGAATATTGCGGAATCCGCGTAAAATAACGATTTTTTTACGATTAGAAGCATAAAAAGTTATGCCAGTTAAAAATATGATACGTAAGTATTCTGGTAATCAGCCAGATATTGTCAACATGTTATTAAATCACTTGATTTAATTGGATATTTGAAAATGAGCACATATCTTTGGTATCAACAAATCGTTCTAACACATACGTCAAAGGATATTATCCGCATTAATTCATCATTTGGAAAATTCAACATTTTTAATTGACCCGAGTACGCTTTTGACTGCTAAAACAGGCCCAGTACCGCTTCGGCGGGAGTAGTTTATCTACCGTAGGAAGTTTGATCAGTTAGGCACTCAAATCCTGTAATCTGGGATTTTTACAATAGAATTAATGCGGATTTTTTTTGTCTGTGCCCAATCAAAATATACTAAAAAACAAAAACCTCTCATTCAGAACGAATGAGAGGTTTTTGTTTTTTTATTTGAAAAATCGCAACTGGCAATATTTGTGCAGGTTAACTTGTAGTCAATTCCTTTTTAGGATTGAAATTGGTAGTCACAATTTCCTTTTGGGAAGCCTCAGGCAATTTGGCAAAAACTTCGGCTAAAGTATTTGAATGTCCTGAACCAGGAATGAATCCAATATAATACTATCTGCTGATTTTCGTTCTTTACAAATTCTATCGGCTAACAATAAACTTTTTAGTTTGAGAACCATTGTTTCCTTTAATGGTCAGTAAATAAATACCATTTGGTAAGGTTCGTACATTTAATTCTGCTTGAGCATTTTGAGCATCGATTAAATTTTCACTCATCAACTGCCCGGTAAGGCTGTAAATTTGAATCCGCAGATTTCCTCCCAAATCGGGTAACAGTAAATTCAGCACATCACTTGCAGGGTTTGGAAATAAGGCAATTTGTTGCTCAGAGTTTGGTGTTTCAATATTTACGGTCGGGACTGTAACATCTTTGACCACCACCTTGTCTAAAAATACATCCGCTAAAACGCCCTTCGCCATATAGAATGAAAAGGTAAAACCACTTTCATTCGAAACAGTGTCATCCTTGCAGGTGTAAGTATATGGTCCGTATGAAGTTGCATCTTTGGTCAATGAAACAGTCTGATTAAAGAAATCAGTATTGGTCGTATTTCCTCTGATTGCAGAAGTTATCGTGCGATCGGATGCAGCTTTTGCCTGAAAACTTATTTCGTAGGTATTTCCTTTTTTCAGGTTAAAAGAAGTTGGTTTTTGGGAAAGCTGAATGGTCCAGTTCTGATTATTTATACTGGTAATCTTTATCTGTGCAGCATTCTCACCTGATAAACCTCCTGATTGGATTACAGATGCGCTGTTTGTTCCCGGGGTATAATCAGGACCGGTATAATCAGCCAGTTGCCAGGCGGTTAGTCCGAAGTCGAATTCACCGTTCACAATCATGTTTCCATCTAAACTTTGAACCTTAAAAGATACGTTGGCAAACGAAGAGATATTACCATAAATATCGATAGCCCTTGCCCTGTAATTATAATTTCCAGCAGATAAATCAGGAGTTGTATATTGGTAAGGGGGCTGGCTAATTTCCGCGATTTTACCCTCTTTGTAAAATTCGACTTTGGCAATTTCTCCCGACGAAGAGGTCACATCGACAATCAAAGTAACAGGTCCCTGAGAGTTAACCTGACCATTAACAGGAGATTCAAATTGAACAACAGGAGCAGTAGTTGGGATTCCGCCAAGTTCAAAAGCACCTATATC
>JAUYTA010000292.1 GCA_030695265.1 Bacteroidota bacterium | reverse complement strand
ATACTGCCGAAAGAAAATAATCGCTGTAAGTCTTTGTACGATTGTAGTGTAGCGATAGGACCTGCAATTTACTATTACTTTTCGGCGCTGTTATTTCAGAAATTCTGCAGGAATTTCCTTGATTTTTCCAATTTCAATTTTCCGGATAAAAAATTCGCCGCCTTCCGATTGTAACTGAATTTTCCCTTTGGTAAGCGGTAATTTCAACCCATTTTCAACTTTACTGCAATTGGTGTTGACCATTACCACTTGTCCGTTTACCACGTGAACAGCTGTTTGTCCGAAACAGTACAAATCTACGGTATTCCATTCTCCGAGCGGTTTCTCTGCATCTTTTGCCTTTTTAACGGAGCGTCCATTGTCCGTTTCGCTGAATGATGTTAACAGTCCCTGTGGTGAATAATTAAAACTTTTGCCATCGTCACTTTTTATCACTTTGCTTTCGCAGTATGTATTGGCCATCAGGTAGGTATCGCCAAGGTTTTCGTGCATTAACTGATGTTCGATATTGGCCATCCACGTTCCGAAAGCAGCACCAAACGGTCCGTAGCTGTGGTAAAGTAATCCGCTGTTGCGTTTCCCATAAACCTTTTCGCCCCATTTAAATTCCAGGCGAAGGTGGTAGTCAGCATATTCTGCTTTTGTTGCAAGCGAAGCAAAAATATCGCCCGAGATATGAATAACTTTTTTCCCGTCCATTTCAACGATGCTGTAAGTTGATGCGGGGGTCGCTTTTTTAGCCAGATCTTCGAACCCTGTAATCGGGCTGCCAAGAAATATTTCCCAGTTTTTTAGGTTCTTTCCGTTGAAAAGAGATTTCTGGGCAAATACTGAAACTGATAGAAAGCAAAAGGTTAAAACAAACAAAAGGTTTTTCATGATAATTGGGTTTGGTGGTAAATGACAAAAAAAAATGCCCTACAAAGATAGGGCAGTCTATCGGAATAATAATTTGTTTTTAGTTTGAATGTGATGAAATTAACTGTTGAGCTCTATCAAGAATGGCTGTATCATCAAGTAATACAACGCCTCCGTCGGGGCCCGGTTCAATATGTAATCCTACAGATTTTCCTCTGTCATAGTTTGCGCCTCCAAAATAATTTCTGACCGTTTCGACCTCAATATTAAACTCTTGCGCAATTTTGTGGATCGAACCGGCAGGTAAGCTGTCTTTGATGTGACGCAACTCGTTGAATGTGATTTTTCTCTCCATGACAATTAGTTTTTATGGTTTTACACTATCTATTCGGTTTAAATAACGCTTAAAGTTAGAATTAATAAATAAATAACAATGAGGGTATGCTCATGTTTTTGTAATTGATTCTTAATCCTGAAAGAACTATGGCTATTAAACAATTTGCAAATAAGTCATTTGTAACTGTTCTATAAGTATTTTGAATAAAAAAGATTTACAAAACTGTTAAGATGTGATAAAATATTTAACAATTTTTAATAATTAATTGAGTCCTTTTTTGATGGCTTCATAGACGGCCTGATGCATTGAAGTTCGTATGTTGAGGTCATAAATGGCGGAATTTCTTCTTGTGGGATAAACTCGGTTCGAGAGAAAAATAAACACGAGTTGGTTCTGCGGATCGACCCAGGTAAAAATGCCTGTAAAACCAGTATGCCCGTAACTTTCGGGACTTGCATCGGCTGCCGGGAATTTGTTCTTTATGCCCTTGATTCCCGGATTGGGTTTGTCGAACCCCAGTGCCCGACGGTTACTGCTTGGGGAAAACTGGACTTTGGTAAATTCACTGATCGTGGCTGGTAAAATATATTGTTTTCCACCGTAATAACCCGACTGAAGGTACATTTGCATCACCTTTGCCAGGTCGTTGGCATTGCTGAACAGCCCTGCATTTCCTGATACACCGCCCATCAGCGCTGCCAATTCGTCGTGTACAAATCCCTGCGAAAGTTCCTTTCTGAAAGTTTGGTCGTTTTCAGTGGGTACGATTTGGTCAATCGGAAATCGTTCATAGGGCTTGAATCCGATTGATGTAGCGCCCAAAGGTTTATAAAATTCATTGGTTAAATAATCCTGAAAAGATTCTTCGCTCAGTCTTTCTATCATGTATGGTAGGAGGCTGAATCCCAAATCAGAATAGACATATTCCTTTTTTGCAAGTAAAGGCGATTTGACAATATCTTTGATTATTTGATTTTTGAAATCATTTTTTACATAAATGTCCTGTGAAATTCGGACCTGATATTGTTCTTCCGGATGATTTTTAAAAACATCCTCCCGCAAAACGCCCCGCTTTCCCGGTTCGAGCCAGAAAGGAAGTCCACCCTGCAACCTTGCCTGGTGAGTCAGAATATCCCTGACAGTCATTTCTGCCTTGTTTGTATTTTTGAATTCAGCAAAATAGTTGGAAAATGGTGCGTCAAGATTGATCTTTTTTTCATCGAATAACTTCATTATCGCCGGAAGTGGTGCCGTTATTTTTGTGACTGAAGCCAAATCGTAAAGATGATGCTTTTGCACCGCCTGCTCATTTTCATAAGTGAAATATCCATAACTGGATTGAAATATCACTTTTCCTTCTTTGGCAATTAATACCTGACAACCCGGGTAGGCTTTTGCTGCAAGTCCTCGTTTTGCAATCGAGTCAATCAAATGTTGAAGGTATTGCGAATTGATTTTCACTTCTTCAGGCAGCGTATATTTTAATCGCCGAATCGGTGTTGTGACGATTCCTGAGTTGATCGGGAACAAATTATTTACTGATACCGGCAATTTACCGCTGGCATTTGTTGAACCAAAAATGAGTTGGGCTGCCATTTCCTGCGCATCATTGTCGTCCTGATAGGCGGCGATTAAACTTTGTGTATTCTTTATTGCCGGGAAAAACTGCATTGAATAAGGATTTCCAAAAAAACAGATGACCGTATTCCTGTCTTTGAGCCTTTCAATCAAACTGATTTGCTGATCGGAGATTCCAAATCGTCTGTTCGGATACAAGCCCAATCCATGAATTCCGATAATTATCAGGTTATAAGGTATTAACTGGGTAAGTAAACTGCTGATTTCTTGTTCCATCGGAATTTTCCCAATGTTGAAATGATCAATTTGGGTATAATTTTCGAGCATATTCTGAAACGGAACAAGCTGATCAGAACCGATTGACAGACTGGCGATTTTTAGTGTATCAATTTGCTGTAACGGGATGATATTTTGCTTGTTCAGTAATACAGTCATCGACTGTTCCTGAAGCAGCCGTTTGGTAAGCAAGTACTGGTTGTTGTTTAACTTAGCGTACAGATTTTTTGTGTCAACCAATTTTTGCTTGTCGAGTCCTAGCCATTTTTTGACGGTTAGAATTTTTCTGCATTTTTCGTTGATTTCTTCAACCGATAATTCTCCTTTCGCAACCGCCAATTTTACTGCATCAATGGCTTTGTCCAATCGGGGCACAATTTCGAGCATATCATTTCCGGCTTTTAAGGCTCTTACCGACGATTCGCCCGAAGAATAAAGGTTGCTGACCCCTTTCATATTCATTGCATCTGTTATCACCAAACCCTTGAATCCCAACTCTTTTTTTAGTTTGATGTTGATTATTTTTGATGACAATGTGGCTGGAATCTTTGCATTAGCATCGAGCGCCGGAACATGTAAATGCCCGGTCATTACCGCACCAATTCCTCTATTGATGAGGTATGCGAATGGAAATAATTCGAGCGAATCGAGTTGTATTTTTGTTTGTTTAATTACCGGGAGGTCGTGATGAGAATCGGTTTGTGTATCCCCATGTCCCGGAAAATGTTTGGCAGTTGCCAATACCCCGGCATCCTGCATTCCACTGGAATACATCCACGACTTGCGTGCCACCTGCATTTTGTCTTCGCCAAACGAACGGTGATTGATGATAGGATTGGCAGGATTTATATTGATGTCGCAAACCGGGGCCATGTTCATGTGAATTCCCATCATGCGGCATTG
>JAUYTA010000273.1 GCA_030695265.1 Bacteroidota bacterium | reverse complement strand
TTGTAAGTTCATAGTGATTGTTATTATTTGTTACTAATAGCTTCAGACACAAAAATACTACAAAATGTTGATAAAGTATTATTGCCCATCTTTGGATTTGCAATTAGTTTTATGCAAAAAGGCTTGATAAATATAGCTGTCATTTGATCTGTAATTCACAATTTTGTAGATGTAAAATCAAAAAAGTTGATTCAAATTAACCATAGGTTAACCAATCAAATCAAAATCCGAACAAAAAATCCTTAATTTGCTTTATCATTTTAGTAAATATACCTGCACAATTCTCTGGAAGTTTACACCATGGAAAAACTGATAATTGATGATCGCCAGTTTCTTGAAAGGTTGAGCCTTTCGCATGTAGAGTTAATTTTTAATGCGATTAACCAAAACCGTAAATTCCTGCGGAAATGGCTCCCGTTTGTGGATTTCACGCATAAAATAGCTGATACTGAAAAGTTTTTTCGGTCAATTCTTGAAAAACCAACTTCAAGTCGCGACGAAGTTTATGTAATTTGGTACAAGCACGAATTTGCTGGACTGATCGGATTTAAAGATACTGACCGGATCAACGACAAAATCGAAATTGGTTATTGGCTGATTGAAAAAGTGACAGGAAAAGGAATTGCAACGGCAGCGGTACGTAAAATGGTAAACCTGGCATTTCGAAATATGGACATGAACAGGGTACAGATAAGGTGTGGAGTGGGAAACGACAAGAGTTCTGCAATTCCACATCGGCTCGGATTTAAATTCGAAGGTATTGAAAGGGCAGGAGAGAGGCACAATCATCACTATATTGACCTTGAAGTTTTCAGTTTCCTTAAATCCGAATGGGCAGAAACATTGTTTTAGTTGGGTAATGCTACCGGATATTAAATTATTGTGATTAGACTCAAACAATAAATTGGTCGAATGTTTTATTTAATACATTTGCTCCGTTCAATCTGAATTATTTATTGATGTTAAATGATTTGGAGTTAATACAGAAGCAATGGAAAACAAAACAATGAAACGTACCTTGTACAAGGTACTGCGTAAAACCGGTGTTCCCCGCCAGCAGATTAAGCTTGAAGCATCATTCAGTGAAGACCTGAATTTTGATCAGTTTGACTGGGCACTTTTTGTCTATTATTTGGAAGGATTTTTCAACATTCATCTTGAAGACCGTGAAATTAGAAACATGTCGCATATAGATGACACATTAAAAATTGTAAGTAATAGAGCATGTGTAGGGTGTTTGTAAAATATCCGGAAGATTTAATTATTTTTCATAAATTAGGTATTCAGTTCGCTGGATACCTTTTTTTAATTACATTTTGATTGTTCGGTTACATTAAAACTTTTAATTTACTTTTGCAAGAAAATATCCTTATGCCAAAATTTAAACGAATTCTTCTAAAGCTGAGTGGCGAATCACTCATGGGCAAGCAACAATACGGGATTGATCAGCAAAGATTAACCGATTATGCCGAACAAATAAAAGAGATTGCCGATACTGGTGTTCAGATTGGCATTGTAATCGGTGGCGGCAATATTTTCAGGGGATTGAGCGGAGCTACCAAAGGATTCGATCGGGTAAAAGGCGACCAGATGGGAATGCTTGCAACCGTAATCAATAGCCTGGCTTTAAATTCGGCGCTTCATAGTGTTGGTTGTAAATCACGTGTTCTGACAGCTATCCGGATGGAACCAATTGGCGAGTTTTACTCGAAAGACCGGGCCGTTGAAGTGCTGGAACATGGTGAAGTTGCAATTTTTTCAGCGGGTACCGGTAATCCGTATTTTACAACTGATACTGGTTCGTCGTTGCGTGGAATTGAAATTGAAGCGGATGTGATGCTGAAAGGTACCCGGGTTGACGGCGTTTATACTACCGATCCGGAGAAGGATAAAACTGCCACAAAATTTGAAACAATAACTTTTGATGAGGTTCATCAACTCGGACTAAAAGTGATGGATTTAACCGCAACAGCCATGTGTAAAGAAAATAATTTGCCGATTATTGTATTTAATATGGATATAAAAGGGAATTTGAAAAAAGTTTTGGAGGGTCAAAATATTGGAACTTACGTTCATAGCTGATAAAAGATGTTTTTTTGATTTAAAAAACATTAAAATTTCTATTTTATTTTAAAATTTCTATATTTGTTCCCAGCACTTTTAATAAACGAAAAGAGTTAGTTCATATGCAGGAAGAGGTACAAATGGTCTTAGATATTTGCAGGGAGAGAATGGAACACGCCTTGGCTCATCTCGACAAAGAGTTGGTTCACATTCGCGCCGGAAAAGCTTCCCCCAGAATGTTGGACACCGTACATGTAAT
>JAUYTA010000269.1 GCA_030695265.1 Bacteroidota bacterium | reverse complement strand
CTAAGAATGTCCGAAATTACTCTTTTCGGCTTAACGGGAACGTAGCAGGTATAGAAAAATTGTCGGATCGAGCCGGCGAGGATTATCCATGAAATAAAAAAGGCTTCCGTAATGTTTGGAAGCCTTTAAATTTATCAGTTTGCAATAACTATTTAACGAATAGTAATTCGCGGTATTTTGGCAATGGCCAAAGTTCGTTGTCAACAATCAGTTCGAGTTTATCAATGTGATAACGAATATCATCCAGATAAGGCCTTACACTTTTTTCGTAGGCATAAGCTTTTTCCTTTTCAGTTTCAATGATATTGGCAACTTTACGGGCTTCGATCATCTCTTTCACTTTGGCTTTGATAGAAGAAACATGGCCACCAATTTCCCTGATCAACTCAAGACGTCCTTCTGCCAATGATTTGTATTCTTCATCGCTGAATACGATCTTCAGGTTCTTGACATTTTCGAGCAGCATCGACTGATACTGAACCGCTGTTGGAACGATGTGATTAATCGCTAAATCGCCCAATACGCGTGATTCGATCTGAATTTTCTTGGTGTATTTTTCAAGTTCTACCTCAATACGGCCTTCGATTTCACGTGGGCTTAAAACGCCGGCTTTGCCGTACATTTCAACAACACGTTTGTCGTGCAAGGCTTCCAATGCAGTTGGTACACTGGTGATATTTGTCAAACCGCGACGGGCTGCTTCAATTTTCCATTCCTCGCTATAACCGTTCCCATCGAATCGGATTGGTTTTGATTCGATGATCAGCTTTTTCAATACCTGGAAGATAGCTTCGTCTTTCTTGACTCCACCTTCAACCAATGCGTCAACTTCAATTTTAAATTTAACAAGCTGATCGGCAACGGCAGTATTTAGCGCAATCATTGCAGAAGCACAGTTTGCCGATGAACCGACGGCGCGGAACTCGAAACGGTTTCCGGTAAATGCGAATGGCGAAGTGCGGTTGCGGTCGGTGTTGTCAAGAATAATTTCAGGAATACGACCGATATTTAATTTTAAAGCAGTTTTTTCGTCCGGAGTCATCTTGCGGTCAACTACTGCAACTTCCATCAAATCGAGCATTTTGGAAATTTCAGTACCAAGGAAAGCTGAAATAATTGCTGGAGGAGCTTCGTTTGCACCCAAACGGTGTGTGTTTGGAGCAGTAAGAATGCTAGCACGCAACATATCCTGATTCACATACAATGCCTTCAGTGTGTTGATAACGAAAGTCAGGAACTGTAAATTCGATTTTGGATTTTTCCCCGGAGAAAACAAGTTTACGCCGGTATCGGTTGACAATGACCAGTTGTTGTGTTTTCCTGAACCGTTAATTCCGGCGAATGGTTTTTCGTGAAAAAGAACCGCGAAATTATGACGACGGGCGATTTTTTTCATCAAATCCATGATCATCTGGTTGTGATCGTTGGCCAGGTTCAATTCTTCGTAAATAGGAGCAAGCTCAAACTGGTTTGGAGCAACCTCGTTGTGACGGGTTTTTACCGGAATTCCCAATTTGAAAGCTTCATTTTCCAAATCTTCCATGAAACGGAAAACACGGGTTGGAATTGAACTGAAATAATGATCGTCCAACTGCTGATCTTTCGAAGCAGAGTGTCCCATCAAAGTACGTCCGGTCAGCATCAGGTCTGGGCGGGCCATGAACAAAGCTTCGTCCACCAAAAAGTATTCCTGTTCCCATCCAAGGTTTGCATTTACTTTCGAAACATTTTTATCAAACATCTGGCAAACTTCGGTAGCAGCTTTGTCAACAGCAGCAATTGCCCTTAACAATGGAGTTTTATAATCGAGCGCTTCTCCGGTATATGAAATAAATATGGTTGGAATTGTCAATGTATTGTCAACAATGAAAGCCGGTGAAGATGGATCCCATGCAGTATAACCACGTGCTTCGAAAGTTTGACGGATACCTCCGCTTGGGAAAGAAGAAGCATCGGGTTCCTGCTGCGAAAGCATTGTTCCTGATAATGTTTCAACAACTCCTCCGTTTTCACCATGAACAACAAAAGCATCATGTTTTTCAGCGGTACCGTCGGTTAATGGATGGAACCAGTGGGTAATGTGTGTGGCACCGTTTTCCAATGCCCATGATTTCATTCCCTGCGCAACCTGATCGGCCATTTTGCGATCAATTGGAGTTCCATTATCAACTGCATCTATTACTGCTTTGTATGCTTCTTTCGACAAGTATTTCTTCATTTTTGGCCGATCGAAAACATTCATACCATAAAAGTCAGAAACAAGGTTCTCTTCGCGTTTAACTTCTAGGGGTTTTCTTGTAAGAACTTCTTCAAGAGCTCTAAATCTGAATTGTGCCATAATTTTAAAAATTTAATCGTTTATGTGTTTGTTAATGTCTTTTTATTTTGAAATAATTACGTAGCAAAAATATATAAAAAATGAAATGCAAGCATAAAAACACAGGCAATCGATGAAATATTTACAATTAATTTAGAAATAACCTTAAAATATATGTGGTAATTTTGAAAATACATATAGATATTCAGCATTTTACTATTTTCTGAATATTTCACATTTTTGAATGATTTGTATTGGCTGGCTGAAATAATAAAGCGATCGAAATAAAATTCCGACGATATGAACTAACTCTAATATTGTTGATTTTTTGGCTGTATATCGCCCATGCCGGGCGGATAAACATAGGAGACGTTCGGGATAAACTCCGGACGTTTTGTCGTGATCAGAAATTGCCAGACTTATTTATCAATTCAGCTTGCTTAGTCTTTTGTTGAGCAAATAAACGCCCACCATGCAGTATTCAAAAAATTTACCTTCCTGTTGGGAAAGTAGCTTTTGTTTCTCTGATTCGTAAAAGCGTTTCTGTATATCTTTTCCTTGCCTACTTTTCCCTTCGCGTTCAATCAATTCTCTATAAAATTTGTAATGTCCTTCTCGAATTCTTTTTAGATCAAATGTGTTCAAATTAAGTACTTCAACCAATTCCCTATTTAGAAACTCATCATCTGAATAAATCTCACCATTAGCTTTGTACTTGATAAATTCTTCAATGTTTCGTCTTCCGGCTGGATTGAAATGAAAATCCTTATTTTTCTGAAAAGTATCACAGGTTTGAACTTTTATGGGCTGGCCATGATTTCCATTGCACGCAATCAGCAGATTTTGGTAGTTTAATTGTTGATTAGAATGGTTGTCCTGTGACAAAACATGAGCAATTTTACTGCTTGGATAATTTTTTTCAATTTGTTCCCGCGACATCGTTTGAGGAATCCTTTTCATACAATAACAACAAATGTAACCTTGTTCGTTTAGAAGTTGTCTTCTCAATTCATCTTTCGGAAGGCCATCAAAATCGCCACCTTTCGCCCGGTGTTCTTCTAACCTTTTTGGTTCCCTACCTTTTTCAATCTGCTTCATCTTCCTTCAAATAATTGAGTTGAATAGAAGCATTTTGAATATCGGCATCAGTATCTCCCAATAGATCGGTTAAATCTTTCAGCATTCTTTCGGCTTCTTCAATTTCCTCATCTTCAATCAACATAAACAGTTTGCTTAAATCTTTTCGAATGGTTTCGTTCCGTTCTTCAACGCCCATTAAATTATACAAAATCGAACTTATTTCGCGCCCGTAGTGTTTAGGTGTTTGTTCTACCAATTGCCCATCTTCGATGATCTTAACAAAAGTCTTATCTGGTTTGGCGTTTGAGAGTATTTGGGGTGAATGAGTTGCAATTAAATAGCTGATTTCGTTTGCGTGGTTCAATTCAACATTTTCTTCAATTTCGCTGATGAAACTGCGTTGCCATTTGGGATGCAAAAAGGTATCGGGTTCATCAAACAGGAACAATGTATTTTCTCCCGCCAATAATTCGGTAAGCCCTTTAATGGTGATGGATTGCTGTTCACCTTCACTTAAAATGCTGAATGTTTTTTGCTCTCCGGTTTCATTCTTAATTAGTGAGAAACTAATATCATCCAATATGTCATCCAAATACATGGTATGCAATATTTTGAACAGATTTTTTTCTTCAATCACAAAATCCCTTATTTCAAAGAGCTTTTCTTTAGTCCTGATTTCAACATTAATATATTTATCTGAGACTGTCTCATATATTAAGACACCATTTCCACGAGAAAGATTCTCTTTATTAATGTCGGTAGCAAGAAATTCTAAAGAAAATAGAAAAGCCCTAACTTCACCCTCGGCACCCCAGAAATTCTCAATAGTATCATTTGCCCAATGTGGTTTTTTAAATCGCAAATTGATTCTCTGAACACCTTCAATTTTCGCCTTCTGCTTTAGAAACTCTGGCACATCTCCATACTCAAAAGACAACAAGCTAAGCAGAATAATATTAAATAGTTTTGGTTCATGGTAATAGAATTGAACCGATGAACTTTCACCTTTGCGTAAGTTTCTTGATAATTTATCATTATGTGGCTCACAGAGCCTTTTCATAATCTCAGAATAGCCAGAGTAATAAATGACAATACTTTGGGGTAGATAAAATTGATGTTGATTAACAGGTGGCACTTTATAAAATACATCAGTAACATCGTCTTTTTCGGGAATAATCAAAAGTACCGGTACCTGTCCATTATCGTCAGCTTTGATGCGAATTTCTTTATATTGGATGCTACTCCATTCCAAACCACTTTCTGATTTTAAAGAAGTACTTTCATATCGCATGACATATTCCAACTCGAATCCAAACTTTGCCTTTTCTCCAAGTACAACACAACTGAATATCTCGGCAATGACTTCCAGTATAGTTGATTTACCTGAACCATTAATGCCAATCAAGACATTAACAAAATGCTTATCATCAGCTGGAAATTCGTAAGTAAAATCCTTAAATAGCTTGTATTCTTTGATGTATAACCGTTTTAGTTTCATGGCATAAATATTTTGCTTTCAAATTCGGAGATGGCAAGTTGGCGAAAAAGTTCTGCTTGCTTAATATTAAATGTTGCCAACTTTTTCATCTCATTAATCTTTTCTGTAATTTGATTTTGAATCGTTAACGTTGGAAAAGGAATTAGAATTTCCTTGATTGCACTTTCTGTGATTGCAGGATACAACGCTCCAGTCATTTTATTCTTTAACTGTTCAATCCCGTAGTAAGACATTAAGAATTCTTTCAAGTAATTAAGATTGTAAATTTCTTTTGACTCAATAATAGTAAACCCCGAAGAACAAATATTGAGATTAAATTTCTCTGTCACAGTTGCAAATCTTTTTAAGTATGGACGAGTAGTTCCAATTATTAAATCATTTGTTTTTACTATTTGAGTTGCCCTGCTTGGAGCTTCATTTACTTTAACTGTTTTTGACTCAGTGATACCTATCAATGGATCAACACAACCAAGTTCGATATATTTAAATGTTTTATCTTTTGAAAAATCTTTCTTCCATGGACGTTTGGGGAAAGAAAAGATGTCGCCAAGTTTTTTTAAACTATATTTCGAAACAGAAAGACTATTAAGAATTCTCAAATCCTTTGCTAGCATATCCCATCTATCTATATTTTTAAATCTCAATAATTGTAACCCTAAAACATCTGTTTTTACCTCTAATTTCACAATACCCAAAAGTTCAAACAAATATTCTTCAATCCCAACTTCCAAGCTTTTCGCCTCTTCTTCAAGCCTTTTTGCTTCAATAATTCTGGTGTTACAGGCCTGCACTATTTGATTTTGTTCTTCGAGGGTGGGAAGTGGGATTTTTACATTTAAAAAAGAAGGAATATCAATGCGCTGACGATTGGTTGTTCCACTGCTACAGCTTTGTGCAAATTTTACAAATTCTTTAGTTGTGGTAATTAAAACCAGAAATGCAGCGTTAATGATTTCTTTATTAACCTCAAATGCAGGAAAATCGTTAGTCACAATCGCTCCTTCCAGTTCTTTAGGGACAATGCCAAATGCCCCATTTCTGGCATCAATCTTAGACATGAGAAATTGACCCTCATTAACGATGAATTGTTGTTTTGTACCGATAATTTCGCCATGTAAAATGTCTCGTTGAATGACTCCAGCATTA
>JAUYTA010000263.1 GCA_030695265.1 Bacteroidota bacterium | reverse complement strand
TAGTAAATCGTAAATAAACAAATTGTAAATCGAAGTTAGACGTCGATATTGGCATAAACTGCATGATCTTCGATAAACTGCCTGCGTGGCGGAACTTCATCACCCATCAGCATACTGAAAATATGATCAGATTCGGCAATGTTCTCGATGGTCACCTGACGCAATGTCCGCATTTCAGGGTTCATGGTTGTTGACCACAATTGCTCTGCGTTCATTTCTCCAAGACCTTTGTATCGCTGAACATGTATTCCTGATTCTTTTCCCTCTCCCCATTCTTCAATCAGGCGAAGGCGTTGTTGTTCTGTCCAGCAATATTCTTCACGTTTACCTTTTTTAATCAGGTAAAGCGGCGGAGTTGCAATGTAAACATGACCGCGCATAATGAGTTCCTGCATAAAACGGAAAAAGAAAGTCATAATTAATGTCGCGATATGGCTACCATCGACGTCGGCATCGGTCATGATCACTACCTTGTGGTACCTCAGTTTTTCAAGGTTAATTGCTTTCGAATCTTCTTCGGTTCCAATGGTAATTCCGAGTGCAGTATAAATATTTCTGATTTCTTCATTGTCGAAAACCCGGTGAACCATGGCTTTTTCCACATTCAGAATTTTACCCCTGAGTGGCAGTATTGCTTGAAAATGGCGATTCCGTCCCTGTTTGGCTGTACCACCCGCAGAATCTCCCTCAACCAGAAATAATTCGCACAGCGAAGGATCCTTTTCTGAGCAATCGGCAAGTTTACCGGGCAAACCTGCTCCTGAAAGTACATTTTTCCGTTGAACCAATTCTCTTGCTTTGCGGGCTGCATGACGGGCCTGAGCTGCCAGAATAACCTTGTTCACAATCGCACGGGCTGCTCTTGGGTTTTCTTCCAGATAATTGGCCAGCATTTCACTCACGGCCTGATCAACCGGCAGGCTGATTTCGGAGTTACCCAGTTTAGTTTTAGTCTGGCCTTCGAACTGTGGTTCAGCTACTTTTACCGAAACAACGGCAGTCAAACCTTCACGGAAGTCATCGCCACTGATTTCGAATTTCATTTTCGCGAGCATTCCGCTATTCTCTGCATAAGCTTTCAAAGTACGTGTAAGTCCGCGACGGAAACCAGTAAGGTGAGTACCACCTTCAATGGTATTTATATTGTTTACGTATGAATGAATATTTTCGGTAAACGAAGTATTGTAATGAAGGGCAATTTCAACAGGCACGCCAGCTTTCTCCGAAGTAATGTGAATCGTTTCATCAATCAGGCGTTCACGTGTATTGTCAAGAAACTCAACAAACTCTTTCAATCCTTCCTGCGAGTAGAATCCTTCGTGCTTAAAGTCACCGTTTTCAAGTTTTGTCCTTCTGTCGGTAATGTTCAGTTGCAAACCTGCATTCAGGAAAGCTAATTCACGCAGACGAGCGGCAAGTATTTCAAATTTGTATTCAGTTACCAGGAAGATAGTATCATCAGGTTTGAAAGTTACGGTTGTTCCGGTACGATCGGTTTCACCGACTACTTTTACATCGTACTGTGGTTTACCTTTGCTGTATTCCTGCTGCCATATTTTTCCGTCGCGGTGAACCTGAACAAGCAGTGGCGTTGACAATGCGTTTACACATGATACGCCCACACCGTGCAATCCACCTGATACTTTGTAACTGCCTTTGTCGAATTTCCCACCGGCATGTAAAACAGTCATCACGACTTCGAGTGCCGAACGGTTTTCCTTGGTATGAATTTCAACCGGAATACCACGTCCATCGTCGATTACCGTAATCGAATTATCTTCATTAATGAAGACATCAATATTTTTGCAATATCCTGCAAGCGCTTCATCTATTGAATTATCAATCACCTCATAAACCAAATGATGCAAACCTTTCTCGTTCACATCGCCAATATACATCGCAGGACGTTTGCGAACTGCTTCCAAACCTTCCAATACCTGAATGCTGTCGGCATCATAGCCACCATTGTCATTCTGAATTCCCCAATTCTGGGTTTCTTCTATTTCGCTCATCGATCAAATTTTTTAATTATTCTGTAAAATTTACCCAAACAATCCTCTGTGAAAGGCTAAAACCCTTCATACAAAATCAAGTAATTTTCTGCTTTTTTTGAAATTTGCCGGATTGGGTAATAAAAAAGACGTTTGATTCCAAGTAAATTCTTCACGTTGTAAAACCTTCAATTACTAAGTCGCAAATATAGTAAAAATGCGCTTACCACCGACGTGGAAAATGGCTTTCCGGACGTTAAACTTTTTAACATTTTATGAACTAATTAAATACTGATTTTCAGCAAATTACAATTGACTTCGAATGAAATTAAACGAAGCAAAAAAAGTATCGTGAATTTGGCCTTCTTTTAGAAAGTATAACTGATTCCGGCCATCCAGTTGAAACTTTTATTGGTGTAACCCAGCCACTGTTCGTACTTCTGAAAACCAAAATTATTGAGCCTGACAAAGAAGTTCAACGAGTTGTTGAATTGATACTCTACTCCTGCATTCAGATCGATAATCGGATCCATTTCAACAGTTTTAGATGACGCTAAAGAGGACAACGGTTCACTCACAAGAGCAGTTCTTTTTCCTACCACAAAAATATCGGCTGTAAATTTCAACTGTTCTGTTGGTTTATAAATTCCCGAAAAAGTGACATCAAAATCAGGCATTTGCCAGGCTTTTTCGATCGTTTCCAATTCATACGAATAATAGTTTCCCAAAAGACGAAGAGAAAAATTTTCAGAAACAGAATGCATTACTTCTGCCGACAGTTTCAGGACTTTTAAATCGTCATAAACCCAATCGAAAGTATTGTTCAGACTGCGCGGCCCGGTAGCGGAAAGATTAAGCAGATCACGGCCATAAAGCATGTAAAAATGCTGATTCTTCACTTTCGAATACGAAGCTTCGGCAACATAATTGGT
>JAUYTA010000260.1 GCA_030695265.1 Bacteroidota bacterium | reverse complement strand
AATATTTGGTTTACGGCAATATCAGATCATTTGAAAGCAAAGGCGGAAAGCATCCGGAAATTTACCAAGTGAATGCAAATCATGGATTAGATGGTGACTCAATTCAAATTACAGGCGATTTTTTTACCCGTGACTTAGAATCCTATCAGGTACTTTTCGGGGATTATCCAGGCAAAGTTATCCGTGCTGACAAAAGTGAACTTATGATTACCTTGCCGGTAAGTTACAATAAGCCGGGAAAAGTTACTCTGAAAATAAAAATTCATGATAATTGGTTCAATCAGGGCGATTTTATCCTTGATACACTAAAAATTAAAGAAATCAATAAAATTTCTGCCGCTATATTGACAGATTTGGAAGTAACTTTTAATGCT
The DNA here is from genome assembly GCA_030695265.1 of Bacteroidota bacterium. GTDB lineage: Bacteria > Bacteroidota > Bacteroidia > Bacteroidales > Prolixibacteraceae > Aquipluma. The sequence goes on along the minus strand of JAUYTA010000260.1, from coordinate 5,184 downwards.
GCAATACAAGTTGTCGACAAATTATTTATTGGGAAGACCCCAATATTAATCTATTATTATAAAGGGACAAAGCTAAAATTTACAATTCCTGCAGAAGTTGGTTTGGGAGAAAATAAAATATCCGGAATAATCAATAAGAAAGAATTTTCCTCCAATCAACCTATCATACTTTATTCTCAATGGAAAAGAAAAAAGGATTGCCCTGAAACGAGTATCAATAACGTAACGAATTGTGCTTATTCAATTTACGACAAGGCATACTATTATTTACCACCACAACACGGCGGAACAGTGAACAATGTTTGGCAGTACAATCCAGCAGCCGATGGATGGCTGAAAATGACTTCTGTTTCCGGAGGTTTCCGGTCAAACACCTTTGCATTTACAATTAACCAGAAAGCATATTGGGGAGCAGGATCCTCATACATTATCAATTCTGATAAATTCGAAACTTATGAGTATTCCCCGGACAAAAATATTCTGAAAATAATTCCCAATGTTAAACCCTTTTTCAGTTCCAACCCGATGGCATATGAACTCAATTCTGCCTTTGGCGTTGGCATTGGCGAAAACGGATACCTATTCGGTGGATCGGTTAGGGATGGTGGAACTTCAATTCCCTATTTTGTGTATAATCAAACCAACAATTCATGGAAGCAAATTAATACTTGTGAATCGGTAACTGGTTTTAAATATTGGTACGGAATGACAGGTTTTGAAATTGATGGGGAAATATACATTGGAACCGGATACACTGATCAGGGAGCAACCAGCAAATTCTGGAAATATAATCCTGCGGCTGATCATTGGAGCCGGATAGCTGATTTGCCCTGGCCTGAAAGATACTTTGCTGTTGGTATTGCCATTAATGGTAAAGGTTATGTTGGACTTGGGGAAAGTACTAGAGAGAAAACAACCTATTATTCTGATTTTTACGAATATAATCCTGATACAAACACATGGAAACGAGTGGCCGATTTTCCCGGAGGAGGCAGATCGGGCAGTGCTGCTACCGTTGTTTACAACAAAGCCTATATTGGGTTCGGAAATGGTAAAAATGATTTATGGGAGTTTACTCCATAGTTCAAAAGCAGTATTCAAAATTTCCTTCGTACTTTTGCACCCGTAATAAAAAAGTATGGAACTGGTATATCCTGAAAATTTTGAATCGAAGATAGGTTTTGATAAAATCCGTGAGTTGCTGAAAGGTCGCTGCCTGAGTGATTTAGGTAAAGAATTGGTAGATGAAATCCGCTTTGTAAGTGATTTTGACCGGCTGAAAGAAGGTCTTTCGCTGGTGAACGAATTTGTATTCATTCTCCGCGAAATGGAGAATTTTCCCACCAGTTTTTATTTCGACCTTCGTGAAGCCCTCGTAAAAATCAGGATTGAAGGCCGTTTTCTTGAAATTCAGGAATTGTTTGACCTGAAACGTTCGCTTGAAACGATTTCAGGAATTGTACGGTTTCTGAAACAAGCAAAGGAGGAACAGTTTCCTTGCCTGAAGCGCCTCTTGTCCAATGTTCAGGTTTATCCGTATGTGATTGAACGGATTGACTTTATACTGAATAAATACGGAAAAATAAAGGACAATGCTTCGCCTGAATTGTCGCGCATCCGCAAAGAATTAATCAGCAAACAATCCGGAGTTTCGAAACGCCTGCAAGCCATCCTGAAAAAGGCGCAGGACGATGGTTTGGTGGAGGACGATGCTTCGGTGGCCATTCGCGACGGACGTGCGGTGATTCCTGTTGCATCAGCTTTTAAGCGCAAACTGAACGGAATCGTACACGATGAATCATCCACCGGAAAAACATCGTACATCGAACCTGCTGAAGTGGTTGAGTTAAACAACCAGATTCGCGAACTGGAATATGCCGAAATGCGTGAAATTGTTAAGATTCTGACAATTTTTTCAAACGATATTCGTCCGTATGTGCCTGATTTGATGTTGGCTTATGAGTTTTTGGGCAAAATTGATTTTATTCGTGCCAAAGCCATTTATGCCAACGATATCAATGGCATAAAACCATACATGGAAAACAAATGCCAGCTGGAGTGGGAGGGTGCCGTTCATCCTTTGCTGATGCTGGCTTTGCGCCGCGAAAACCGTAAAGTAGTTCCGCTGAACATTACGCTCACGCCCAAAAAACATATTTTGCTGATTTCAGGACCCAACGCGGGAGGTAAATCAGTTTGCCTGAAAACGGTTGGTTTGCTGCAATACATGTTGCAGTGCGGTTTGCTGATTCCGGTGAAAGAAAATAGCGTGACCGGCGTTTTCGAGAAACTGTTTATCGATATTGGCGACGAGCAATCCATTGAAAACGATTTGAGTACCTACAGTTCGCATTTAATGAACATGAAGTTTTTCCTGAAGAATTCGAATGAAAAAACTTTGGTGTTGATCGATGAATTTGGAACCGGTACTGAACCGATGCTGGGAGGCGCCATTGCCGAATCAATTCTGGCGCAGCTCGATCAGATGAAGACTTTTGGCGTAATTACCACTCACTACACCAACCTGAAGCACTTTGCATCTTCGTCCGAAGGAATTGAGAATGCGGCCATGATGTACGATTCAGCCAAAATGGAACCATTGTTTCAGCTCGATATTGGAAAACCCGGTAGCTCATTTGCGTTCGAAATCGCACGGAAAATTGGCCTACCGGAAAGTATCCTTCAGATGGCAACCGAAAAAATCGGGAAGGATCACATTAATTTCGACAAACATTTACGCGATATCGTCAGAGACAAACGCTATTGGGAAACCAAACGGGAGAAAATTCGGAAAGTTGAGAAATCGCTCGACGAATTGGCCGGAAAATATGAAACTGATTTGGGTCAGCTCGAAAAACAGCGCAAGGAAATTTTGCTGAAAGCCCGTCAGGATGCTGAACGTATTTTAGCTGAAGCCAACAAACGGATCGAAAATACCATTTTTGAAATTCGTGAAAGTCAGGCGGATAAGGAAAAGACCAAATTAATCAGGGCGAAACTGACTGAATTTAAGCTTGAAGTTCAGGAAATCACTGATGTTCCTGATGAATTTATCGATAAGAAGATTCAGAAACTGAAGGAAAAAGAATCGCACCGAAATGAAAAACGGGCAGTCAGGAAAGAAACAGTACAGAAAGTGATTGTTCCGGAACCTGAAGTTTGGAAAATTGGCGACAAGGTTTTAATGACAGGAAACCAAAATGTGGGTGAGATTCTGGAGCTGAATGAAAAAAATGCGGTCGTCGCTTTCGGGCAGCTTCGCACATCGGTGAGCCGCGACAGGCTTCAGAAAATAACCAACAATGAAGCAAAAAAGGTACAAAGAACTTATAACCAGACTTTGCCGAATATTAATAAAGGTTTGAGTGAGAAACGGCTAAATTTCAAAACCGAAATTGATGTTCGCGGACAACGGGGAGAAGAAGCTGTTCAAACGATTCAGTCTTTTATTGATGATGCCATTATGCTCGATTTTAGTGAGTTGCGAATCTTGCACGGCAAAGGAAACGGTATCCTGAAAGAAATGATACGAAACTATTTGAAGTCGGAACCAATTGTCAAATCAGTTCGCGACGAACATGTTCAGTTTGGCGGGGCAGGAATTACAGTGGTGGAGCTTGGATGAAATAGTGGTCAGTGTTCAGTCTCAGTTTTCAGTGAAAAAAAATAGTGAATTGCAGATAATATGCGCTGGGTTTTAGCCCTGAAAGGGCGTCACATCAATAGCCCGGGGCAACGCCCCGGGTAATAAGTAAAACAAGAATCCGTCCGCGAAATAGTGTAGAAAAAAGTGAGAACCTTCACTCGGACGAAATGGAAATCACCTTTATCAGGCTATAAAAAAATAGCATTAAAACTTTAAATAGAATTTACCAATAACTCAACTACAGATGATTAACGAAAAACTCGATACCCAGCTTCTGGAAGTCCTGAAGGAAAAAGGATTTACTGAATCAACAGAATTGGAACAGATTTGTATTCCGCGCATTAAAAGCGGTCACGACCTGATGTGCATTGCCCCGAAAGGCGCAGGTAAAACAGCTACCATTGTGGTGAGCATTCTCCATAAACTGAAAGCTTCCCTGAATGATGTTCCGAGAGCGGTAATTGTGGTTCCAAACAAGGACATCGCCCTGGAAATGAAAGCTGAATTTGAACGTTTGGGAGAGTACACCGATCTGCGTGTTAACACTGCCTGCGACAATGAAAAAATTGACGACCAGAAGGACAAGGTTTACATGGGATCGGATGTTGTGATCGGAACAGCAAAAAGGTTGAACCAACTTTATTCGTTGTATGCATTGAACCTTAGTGCACTTAAAATATTTGTCATCGACGATGCAGAATCGGTAATTAAGAGTATCAATTACCTGCAAATCGATCGCCTATCTGAAAGTATTCCCAAATCGCAAAAGGTAGTCTTTGCCGGAGAACTGACTGAGTGGCTTGTGCGTTATTCCAACGAATTTATGAATATTGAGGTAGTGATTGAAATTGAGGAAAATGAGGAAGATGTAGAACCTTCCGAAGAGTAAACTGTTTAAACACTTTCTAATTTTTATTCTGAAACATGCGCTTCACCTTTTTGATTTTTTTCAGTATTGTTATCCTGATTTATCTTTCATCAAACTTTTATCTTTTTGTCCGTGGACTTCAGGTTTTTTCACTGAACCTTACAATGAGAAGGACTTTTATGGTCGTTTTCTGGACTTTGGTGCCGATGTTTATATTAGGTTCTGTTCTGGAACGTACTTTTTCATCAGCGTTTAGTGAATGGGTTTACCGGATTGGTGCATTCTGGCTGGCTTTCATGTTGTATTTTACAATAGCAGCTGTATTGATTGATCTGGTTCGGATTGCCAATTATTTCTTTCACTTTCTGCCCATATTTTCTGTAATCATGAAGTTGCGGCTTGGGCTGATTGTCGTTTCATTGGTTTCGGTAGTTGTTATTGCAGGTCATATCAATGCATTGTGGATCCATGTAAAAGAAATACCATTGACCATTCATAAGAAGGTTTCCGGCGTTTCCGAAATCAAAATTCTTTTGGCTTCCGATATTCATTTGGGGGCTTTGATCGGTGAACGGCGGGAAATGCGTTTACTTGAAATTATACGTGAACAAAAACCCGATATCGTTTTACTTGCCGGAGATTTGGTCGATGGAGAAATTGCTCCGGTTCT
>JAUYTA010000259.1 GCA_030695265.1 Bacteroidota bacterium | reverse complement strand
GGCTTAGCCGTTACGAATTGATACACGAAACACTGCGTTTATTTTATAACCAGGTTAACCAAGCTGGCCAACTCGACAAAGCAACTGAAGACCGGTTAGGCGAGCTGCATAAATAAGAGGGCAATAAAGTTGTTTACCGATAGTTATCGGCGGCATTGGCGGATATCCTCCACGTCTCCCCTTTCAAAAACCCGCTCAATAACGAAGTTGGCTTTGGCATGGTAGTCGATTTGCTCAAAGTTCACATCCCAGAAGATGCGCTTTTCAAATATGGGTTTCGGTTTTGCATTCATACTGCGAAGGTAAACAATTCGAAATACAGGCAGGAAAACACCAGCTATAAAAAACAGGATTTTTACAAAACGATGAAGTATTGGATCAACTATTGTTTGCAAATGCTTTAATGTAGTATGTTTGTGGTGATCTACCAATCAGTAATCAGGCGAAATCAAGTAAATACCACAGAAACAGTTAAGCCCGCAGAAAATGAAATTTATCTTTCTAATTGCAGCATTCAATGCGCTTTTTTTCTCTGTTTTACTCTTTCAGAAAAAGCCAAAGGCGGTTCACGATAAAATACTTATTTTCTGGCTGGTATATTTAGGGCTTTACACAGGGGTGTATGGCCTGTTTTCCAATGAATTGTTCACACACTTTCCACTCTTATCGGCAGGTTTTATTTCCCTGATTTTATTGCATGGTCCTTTTCTGTATGTCTATATTTCTTCACTGGTAATAAACCCGAATAAATTTAAAAGTAAAAACCTGATTCATTTTGTACCATTTCTGCTTTTCAACCTTTATCTGAGCGTAGCATCTTTTTTCCCGGGCATATCTGAGCGGATCAGCTTAAGCCATGCCGCAAGTGAACATGAATCTCCGGTATTATTTCAGTTATTTTTAATACTTATTGTCTTATCCGGCCCTGCATATTTCGTGCTTTCAACACGTCTATTTAAAAAACTGGATATTCAAATTTTCAATAATTTTTCGAGCGCTGAAAATTTGAATCTCGACTGGCTTCGGAAGTTAGTGTACATCTTTGGTTCGGTCTGGACTTTATTAATGGTTGTTGCAGTCATTCACCATGTGTTCCAACTGTTTTCATGGGTTTTCTGCACCGATGGGATTTCGCTTTCGTTGTCGATTTTCATCATCCTCATCGGATATTATGGTTTAAAACAGAAAGAACTATTCTCATTTCCCGAAAAGGAATCCTTTGTTTTGGAACAAAAATCAGAAAAATACGCAGGTTCTGGTTTGAAAGAATCAGAAGCACTATTGTACTTGGAGAAGCTCAACAATTTTATGGCAGCAGAAAAACCCTACCTGAACCCGAAACTGACTCTTCCCCAATTAGCGAAAGAAGTGGATATTCCATCGCATTATTTATCGCAGGTTATCAATGAGAATTTGGAACTGAACTTCTTCGATTTTATTAACCGGCAGCGGGTAGAAGATGTGAAATCGAAAATATCCGGTTCTCAATACCAAAACTATTCTATCCTGGGGATTGCTTTTGAATCGGGGTTTAATTCCAAGTCGGCCTTTAACCGGGTTTTTAAAAATATTACCGGACTAACTCCCAGCGAATACAAAAAGTCCCTTTCTGTTTAAACTTCAGTAATTACTTCCAATACTCACGGCTCGCTTTATAAGCCGGGACTTTCCGATACAATAAAATGAGTGCCACTTTAGAAAGTAGGTCGCACAGGTTGTTTGCTACCTGTATTTTTGCTTCAGAAATAAATTTTATTAATCATTAAAAAAACGAAAAAAATGAAACCCACAGAAAAAATTACGGAACAAAAAAACAGGGGTATGAAAAATACCATTAAGGTAACAGTCGTTACTTTTCTAATCTTAATTTTAACAGTATTCGCCAGTACACCCGCTTCGGCACATTGCGATTCCTACGATGGGCCTGTTATTCAGGATGCCACAAAAGCGCTTGCAACAAACAATGTGAGCCTTGTATTTAAATGGCTGGAGCAAAGTCAGGAGAAAGAAATCACCACCTTGTTTAATAAAACCTTCCAGCTTAAAAATAGCGACAAGGAGGTTTATGCTATTGTAGAAAAACATTTCTTTGAAACCCTGGTTCGTTTGCACCGAGAAATAGAAGGCGCCCCATACACCGGACTGAAAGCTGCAGGAACCACCAAACCAATTATTAAAATGACTGATGAAGCAATTAAAATGGGTAATGTGAATGATTTTTTACTGAAATTCAATAAGCATATTGAGAAAGCAGTTCGTGAAAAATATCAGAGAGTGGCTGAATTAAATAAAGTGAAAGATGTTTCAACAGCGCAAGGCAGAGCTTTTGTAGAGGCATACGTTGACTACACGCATACCACTGAAGCATTGCATGATATTATTGAACATGGCGGCGGGCATGCAGGACATAAGGAATAATCTGTATCAGGAAGGAAATAAGAAATAAGAAACCCGATTTGAAATCATATCAGATCGGGTTTCTTGTTCATTTATCCTTTTATCATTGTCAACAACATTTTGAACTGCTCCACTGCCTGTAAGGAATTTGATACATTTGCCGGCATAATGATGGTTTCTCCCTTTTTTACCTGATTGGAAATCCTTCGATCGTGATTTGTGCTTCACCATCCAATAGTTTTATTAAAATTATAGTGATGGATATTTTTTTACATCCACTTCGTGCATCATTTGATAAATGTTTTCAAAGATCAATTCAACATTTGGTTTCGTGAAATATTCCCCGTCTATTCCGTAAGCCGGTCGGTGTTCCATGGCAGACAATGTGCGTGGGGCAGTATCCAGATAATTAAATACCTGTTGTTCCTGCATTACTTTTTGCATCATATATGCTGTGGCGCCACCCGGAACATCTTCGTCGATAAAAATCACCTTGTTGGTTTTCTGAATGGATTTACTGATGATGTGGGCTACATCAAAAGGCATCAAAGTCTGCACATCAATCACTTCCACCGAAATATTTTTTATTTCCATCAACAAATGGGCTGCTTTTACTGCATGATGCACATTCCATCCATAGGTTACCAGTGTCACATCTGTTCCTTCTGAAACAATTTCAGGAATACCCAGCGGAACTTTAAATTCTCCAATATTCGACGGCAAGGGTTCTTTGACATTGTATCCTTTCAGTGGTTCAATCACCAGTGCAGGATCATTCGCTTCGACCAGGGTGTTGTAAAAGCCGGCAGCCTGTGTCATATTTCGTGGTACACAGAGGTAAATTCCACGCAATGAACCCAATATAAGTTGCATCGGAGAGCCGGCGTGCCAGATTCCCTGCAATTGATGTCCGCGGGTTCGAATAATTAGTGGGGCCGCCTGTTTGCCAATTGAGCGGTATTGCATACATGCCAAATCATCGCTAAGCGTTGATTGCGCATAAATCAGATAATCGAGGTACTGAATTTCAGCAATCGGACGAAACCCTCTAAGCGCCAATCCGATTCCCTGTCCGATAATGGTTGTTTCCCTGATGCCGGTATCAAAAACCCTGTCGGCGCCGTATTTGGCCTGCATGCCTTTCATCCCCTGATTTACATCGCCTAACATACCGGTGTCTTCTCCAAAAGTGACTAAATTCGGGTGCTTTTCGAACAGTGCATCGAAGTTCTGATTAATAATTTGTGAACCATTCACCTGTTGAGGGTTGTCAGGATAGACGACAGAAATACCCTTTACCAGCAGTGTCGAATCTTTTCCCTCCCTGTAAAGATTCGTGTTATAAAACTTCCTGTTTTGTTCCTCAAATCCTTTGATCCATTCGTTCAGTTTTTCCCGCTCATCAGTAAGATCAATCTTGCCATGTAATTCAAAAAGTATCCGTTTGGCAAAACTGTAAAAAGAACGTCTTGTCGGGAATGTCTTGTCTTTCAGGGCTTCAAGTTCTTCTGTATGATTTATCTTTTGGGCTGATTTTAATTTAATCTGATCGGTAAT
>JAUYTA010000255.1 GCA_030695265.1 Bacteroidota bacterium | reverse complement strand
CTTCTGTCGAATGCAGTTAAGTTCACCGGAAAAGACGGAAAAATTACTGTCAAATCGAAAACGATTAGCAATGATATGATTGAGATTTCTGTTCATGATTCAGGTGTTGGAATTTCAGACAACAATGTTGAAAAGCTGTTTAAGATAGATGAAAAAGTAAGTTTAAAAGGAACAGAAGGCGAACCCAGCGCCGGATTGGGCTTATTGCTCTGTAAAGAGTTTGTTGAAAAGAATGGCGGTAAAATTTGGGTGGAGAGCGAATTAGGAAAGGGAAGCACGTTTAGTTTTAGTTTGCCGGTCTCCAGTGAGAATTAATTATTTTAAAAATATACCATGAACGATTCAACTTTAAAAAACGCACGCATCCTGATTGTTGACGACGAGCAGGCAAATGTAGATGTTCTCAGTGGCCTTCTTGAATTCAAAGAATACGTGAACATTTACACAACCACCGATTCGCGGTTGGTCGCCGACTTATTTAAAGAAATAAATCCCGACATCATCCTGCTCGACCTGATGATGCCCCACCTGACCGGCTTTCAGGTTATGGAGCAGTTGGCAGAGCTGGTTCCTGTCAGCAGTTATCTGCCTATACTGGTACTAACGGCCGATGTTTCAGCCGGTTCAAAGTTACGCGCACTTGCCGGCGGCGCAAAAGATTTTGTGACCAAACCCTTCGACCTGACCGAAGTTGACCTTCGTATCCGCAATTTACTTCAAACACGTTACTTGCATACCCAGCTTCAAAACCAGAATTTAATTCTAGAACAAAAAGTACAGGAACGGACTTTAGAACTGCAAAATACAATCCTTGAACTTGAGGTCGCAAAAACGAAGGCCGAGGCCAGCGACCGCCTGAAAACCGCTTTTCTCAATAATATTTCACATGAAGTCCGGACTCCCTTGAATGGCATTCTCGGGTTTTCCCAAATAATAGCAGAAGAGGAAATCTCTTCGGAGGAAAAGCAGGAATATATCGGAATGTTGAATGGAAGCTGCGACAGGTTGGTTAATACCATCACCAGTTACATGGATATTTCGCTGATCGTTTCGGGAAACCAAAAAGTGAAAAATTCAACTGTTGATGTTCACGCACTGATGAAAGAGCAATTTGACTGTTTCAAAGATAAATGTGCTGCCAAGAACCTGCAACTAATCTTGAAAGTTCCTGAAAGTACTTCTAATTTTATCATGAAAACGGATAAGGAGTTGTTGCGAAAAATTGTGACTCATTTAACTGATAACGCGATAAAATTTACCACCACTGGACATGTAATCATCGGCTATGATCTTAAGGATGCAGAACTTGAGCTTTTTGTAAAAGATACCGGCAAAGGGATATCTGAAGAGGCGCAGGAACGGATTTTTGACCGTTTTATGCAGGAGAATATCACCAATACACGCGGCTATGAGGGAAGTGGGCTGGGATTATCAATCACAAAAGGTTTTGTTGAGTTACTCGGAGGAAGGATACGTCTGGAATCGGAGAAAGATAAGGGGACAGCTTTGTTTATAACACTTCCCGGTCATTAAAAGAGTAATTTCAGACTTCCTGATCCCATTCGGATAACTACATGAAAATAAAATAGATTGCAAATGGTCTGTCGTAAATCAAACTGTCGTAAATTTGGTAAAAAGATAGCCATATGCAAATGCAACTGCCCATATTTCCAGAAAGCACAAAGCTTATAAACAGCAGTGTTGGTTTTTTCAAGAAGGAGGACTTCATTTATTATCTTCACAATGGGTCCCCGATTTTTTGCCACCATGTCGATAGTACGAATAATTACCGTTACATACTAGCCAATCTTGTTGAAAGCAAGTTGTGTCATGCTTCAGAGATAAGCAGGGCTTTGGGTATCAGTCAAAGGAATGTTGAGCGTTATGCCCAAAAGCTCAGGAAACAGGGGATAGAAAGCTTTTTTAACCAGGTTGACCACCGGGGGGAATGTTATAAAATGACTGAACCGTTGCTCATGCAAGCACAGCAATTATTGGATGATGGAAAGTCTCAGTTAAAGGCGGCCAAGACCTTAGGTGTAAGCGAAAGTTGCATACGTTATCATCTCAAAAGTGGCACCTTAAAAAAAAACACTAATTCAAAACCCTGAAGTCCGTCAAGGCAGCAGCCCCGGAGAACGGAATATTATTGATTTTGAGGCATCAATGGCAATGGGGACAGGAGCTACGCGTATTGAAGAACGGATTGCCGCCAGCCGGGGAGAATTGAAACAGACACCAATCAGGTTTGAGAATTGCCAAAGCCTTGAACATGCCGGGGTTTTGTTAATGTTGCCAGCCCTTTTGGCACAAGGGCTGATGGATTACAAGCCCCACTATCAAGAGATAGAAGATGTATATTACCACCTTGACACGACCATTCTTTTTTTGTCTTTCATGTACCTTTGCCGTATCCATAATCCTGAACAACTACGGCACATCAGTCCGGGCGAGTTTGGGAAATTATTGGGACTCGACCGCATTCCTGAAGCCAAATGTTTAAGGGCCAGACTAAAGCAAATCATCCAGCAAAACAAATCAGAACAATGGGGCATGACTCAGGCCAGCAAGTGGGTAAAGGCAGAAGGGACAACGATTTATTATATCGACGGGCATCCCAAGGTATATTGTGGGGATCAGGCCAACCTTGGCAAAAAGCACATATCCAGGTTGAAATTATGCATGCCGGCCATCATGGAGTTTTGGGTAAACAACCATCAGGGGATGCCCTATTTTGTGGTCACTGGCGAAGTAAACGAAAAACTGGGGGAAATGCTTTCAACCCAAATCATACCACAGCTAAAGCAGCAGGTAGCCCTTCCGGTAAGTGAACAGGATCTGTTGGATGATCCGGAACTGCCTCGTTTCACATTAACATTTGACCGCGAAGGATATAGCCCCAAAGCATTTAAAAGCTATTGGGAAAACGACCGGATTGCCGTTCTGACCTATAATAAGAACGTAAAAGAGAAGTGGCCTGAAAGTGAATTCCACGAATACTCCATCCCCGTTGATGGCAATGAAGTAAAAATGGAATTGGCCGAACGTGAAATAGAACTGGAAGGCATGAAAATACGGGAAGTGCGAAAAAAAACAAAAGACTCCCACCAAACCAGCATACTGACCACCAACCGAAAGTTGAGCCTAACCTGGATCGCCATTTATATGTTTGCCCGCTGGTGTCAGGAAAATTTTTTCAAGTATCTCCGGCAAGAATACGATATCGACCGTATGATGTATTATCTTGTAAAACAAATAAATGAAGGGGTGATGGTCGTCAACCCAATATACAGCAAACTAACCCAAACCATCAAGAAAATACGTGAAAAGATAAGCCGCAGACAAGCCCAACTATTTTTGTTAAATGAAGAGAATATAAACAGTGTCTTGGAAACCTCGCCACATTACATGAAAAAGCAAATAACCAAGATTAGCCAGATAAACCAATTGAAAGTCGAAGAACAGAAATTACTGGAGGAACGCAAAAAGCAGCCGTATAAAATAGAAGTGAAAAACATGCCTGAAAATATACGATATACAAAATTGGACATGGAAGGCAAACTGTTTCAAAACATCATAAAAATGATATGCTATCGGGCAGAAACAACAATTGCAGCATTGCTTAATAGCGAGATTTATAAAAAACAAGAAGAAATCCGTTCATTGGTAAAAAGCATTATAAAGTCCAAAGGCGATATATTCCCAGATTACGAGCAAAAAATATTAACAATAAAACTATATTCCCTATCAAACCCAAGGGATAATCGTGCTTTGGAAAAACTTTGTGAACTGCTGACTGATTCTGAAACAATATATCCAGGCACAAATCTTAGGTTGATTTATAAATTAGCGACAAATTAATGTGCGAGAGGTCAGGAAGTCTGAATTTCCTGAGAAACAAACTTTTTTTTCTTTTGGCCTTACAGTAGCCTGAGGAATTTCAGATGTTTACAGTGGATAGCTATCTGGATTTGGTAGTGAAATACCTCGAATTGCTTAATCCTGAAATCGTGGTTGAACGGTTTGTGAGCGAAGCTCCTGACGAACTGCTAATTGCACCACGCTGGGGACTGAAAAACTTTGAATTCACCGCAAAGCTTGAAAAGTTGTTGGTAGAACAGGATACCTGGCAGGGACGGCTTTTTGTGGGGAAGTGAAAGCCCCTTTTATTGAACCCTTGGCAACAAGCTACCAATGGATATTGATTCTTGAATCATAAGTTGTCCTTATACTTTTCCGTTTACCTAATTAACTGGTTGATTGCATCAATAAATTCCTTCACCGGATCAATTAACCGTTCAACCATTTCTTCTTCAAAGTCGAACAAATCGTCATAATCACCTTTGTGTCTGAAGTCGGAAAGTATATTAAATGTTTTGGCGTGGATTTTCGATAGTTTTCCTTTAGCGATAAATTCTTCTCCAAGTTTCTGTTTAACGCCATTGTGTGATTTTACCTCAATGTCATTTGCCAGTAGCAACGCAATGGTCGCATAAAAGACAGCATAATACAATCGATTGATACTGGAATTTAAACTTCCTCTTGCGAACAGAAAAACGGCATCCTGGTAAGTTTCATTTGCCCGGTTTAGTCGGTATTGTATATTTTCCTGTTTCATTTCAAATTCTGATGCCTTCTTTCGAAACATTAGTGAATAGCGGTGAAATGGCTTGTTTTTTTATCCAATCATTTTTGGAATAAACCAACAAAGAAATACTTTCACCAGAATCAAGTTCAAGTTCAATAATTGGATCCCTTAATTCTGACTCATAATCAAATGTAATCTTTTCGTTTGGCGAAATGACAAGGATATCCCAATCTGAATCTTTTCGGTTGTCACCACGAGCACGGGAGCCAAAAAGAAATATTTCTGCTTTTGGATCATGTTGGATTATTCCATTTCTAATTCTATCGAGTATTTCTGACCGTTTCATAAAGCAAAGATATTCAAAAAACTAATCTATGAGATTTGTTTTCGGCGCATCCATATTGTATCATTATAAAACTAGTTTACTGCCGTTTGACTTCCAAACACCCTTTTCAGAATATTGGTTACCCGCGCATTGGCGTTGGTGCGGATGTCTTTTTCGCGTTCTTCGATTTTCAGGAACAAGCCGTTTAAAGCTTGTTGCAGCAGGTAATCTTCGAGTTTTACGTCAACCGTTTTAAAACCTGCAATTTTTCCTACTGTCGAGCCCGCCAATTTGTTCCAGTTGGTGGTCAGTTCGTTCCACGATTGTTGGGTAGAAATTCCTGCGACCAGGTTTTTATTCAACGATTCGCGCACTTTGGGGCGGTAAAGTTCAGCGAGTTGCTGCGATGTTTTTAGTTTGAAATAACTGGTGGCAGCATTGTCGGGGCCACGTAAAATCTGGAGTCCGTCGGCAAAAGTCATTTCGCGAACGCTGTTCACGAAAATTGGTTTTGCCCCTTTCGCGGCATCTTCAGCTGCCCGGTTAATCCGTACAATTACATCGTCAACCAATTTTTGTCCGCCCGGGATTTTTGAAACATTGTCGATAATGGTTTGTGCTTCAGGCGGAAGCAATATTTTTACTGCCTGATCTTTCAGATATCCATCCACAGCCGATAAACGTTTCACAGAACTGTCGGCGCCTACCAAAAGCGCCTCCTTTAATCCGGCAATAATTTCGGCATTCGATAAGGGTAAATTCTGATTGGCCGATTGCGCGATTTGGGTGAGTTCGGCACACGAAGTCATTGTGAACAGTGAAAAGATGAAGGCAATGATTTTTATTTTTTGCATGTTTAAAAAGATTGAAAAGATTGAAAAGATTGAACGGATTGAAAAACAAAGATTGAATTTTTCACCACAGATAAAAAGGATTGACACAGATAAAAAACTTACGTTGTCATAAATCTGTGAAAATCTGAGTAATCTGTGGTAAACTTATTTTCGACGTACTGGTTTGTGTTCTTCCTTCTTGGCTGAACCAAATAGCCCGTCAATCAGGTCTTTTCGGTTTAAACGGAGCAGTTCACTTTTTATTTCCTGCTGATTTTCACGCTGATACCAGAAAAAATACTTGCGTTGAGCCAGCTTTTCTTTCTGACTTTTAGGCGTAAATATCTTCTGCATGGTATATGGATGATAACCAGTGTAGTAAATTACTGTGGCCAAAGTCATTGGAGTAGGCGTAAAATCCTGAATCTGTTCCAATTTAAAGTCGAGACTTTTGGTTTCGACAGCGAGGTTGGCCATATCCACATTTTCGCAACCGGGATGGCTCGAAATAAAATACGGAATCAGCTGCTGGTTGAGGCCTTCCTCTTTGTTGATCTCATCAAATACCCTTTTCAGCTTGTGAAACAGTTTGAACGAAGGTTTCCGCATCAGGTCAAGTACCTGGTCTGAAGTGTGTTCAGGAGCTACTTTTAGCCTTCCGGAGACATGGTGCTTGATGACTTCTCGCAAATATTCCATGTTATTTTTGTTCACCTGCGGATCGCTGGTTTCCTTCAAAATCATGTCGTAACGAATGCCGCTGCCGATAAATGCCTTTTTTACATCCGGATGCTGACGGACTTTTTTGTAAAGATCCAGCATCGGTTTGTGATCGACATTCAGGTTTTTACAAACATCAGGATAAACACACGAAGGACGTTTGCATTTGCGGCAAATTTCCTCGTGAATGCCTTTCATTTTGTACATGTTGGCCGACGGGCCACCCAGATCGGAGATGTAACCCTTAAAATCGGGCATTAGCACCAGTTTATCAACCTCTTTCATAATTGATTCTTCGGAACGGCTGGCAATGAATTTTCCCTGATGGGCCGAAATGGTGCAAAAAGTACATCCGCCAAAACATCCGCGGTGAATGTTTACCGAATGCCGGATCATGTTGTAGGCGGGAATTTCCTCCTTATTTTTATAACGCGGGTGGGGCAGACGGGTAAACGGCAAATCGTAAAAACGGTCAATTTCCTTTTCTTCCAGCGGTGGCCATGGCGGGTTGATGATTACCTCCCTTGTGCCAACTTCCTGAGTAAGAACATTTGCCTCCACTTTGTTCGACTCTTCCTCGATGTGCATGAAGTTTTGGGCATATTTCTTTTTGTCTTCCAAACATTCTTCGTAGGAATACAACTTCATGCTGTTCCACTTTTTATTGGTGGCATATTGCTCTTCCTTCGATACCAGAAAAGCTGTTTGCGGAATGTTGGTGATTTTCTTATAATCAACTCCTTTCCTGATAAGTTCAGTATATTCCAGAATCGATTTTTCACCCATTCCGTAGAAAAGCATGTCGGCACGCGAATCCACCAAAATCGAAGGTTTCAGCTTGTCGCTCCAGTAATCGTAATGAGTAACGCGCCGCAACGAGGCTTCAATTCCTCCTACAACCAGCGGAACATCAGGATACAAATCTTTCAGGATATTGCAGTAAACAGTTGCGGCATAATCCGGACGCTGGCCAGCCTTTCCACCGGGCGTGTAGGCATCGTTCGAGCGTTTCCGCTTGTTGGCAGTGTAATGGTTCACCATCGAATCCATATTTCCGGCGGTAACCGCAAAATACAAGTTGGGTTTGCCTAGTTTTTTGAAATCGCGTAAGTCGTCCTGCCAGTTTGGTTGAGGCACAATCGCCACTTTTAAACCCTCTGCTTCCAGTATTCTACCTATTACAGCAGCTCCAAACGAGGGATGATCGACATAAGCGTCACCGGTGAAAAAGATGATATCGACACTGTCCCATCCCCGCGATTCGATCTCTTTTTTGGTTGTAGGCAACCAATTGTTGATATCGTATTTTTGATATAGAATATTCAATTTCTAAAATTTTAATGCGAATTACGCTATTAGTTTGACAAATGACCAAATAAAATGTTCATTTTTAAGAATTCTTTTTTTTATTTATTATGGAACTATTCAAACCAAAGGATTTTCTGAAAGCCAACCCCAAACTTGGTTTTCTTGGTGGTGAACATTTCGCCCGTTTTCTGATGCTGATGTTGCGTTTCGATAAGCTGAACAGGGTTTATAACAAAATTGGAGATAAAAAAGGGCTCGATTTTGTTGAGGAACTACTTGAAATTCTGTCAATTAATTATTTGTTCGATAGTGACACATTGTTGAAACGCATTCCAAAATCGGGGCCGTGTATCCTTGTGTCAAATCACCCGTTTGGCGGTTTGGAGTCAATTTTACTGATTAAAATTCTTAGCCCGCTCCGTAACGACATTAAGATTGTTTCCACTCAATTGCTGCAAAAAATAGATCCTATCAGCGATTTTTTTCTTGAAGAAGATCCTTTCCGGAAAACAGCGGATAAACGGGCAATTGCAATTGGTCAGGAACAAGCTTTGAAACATCTCGGAAATGGTGGAGTTCTGTGTGTTTTTCCGGCAGTCGATGTTTCGCAATTTGATGATTACATGGTACTTTCCGACAAACAATGGCAATACTCTGCCCTGAAATTCATCAAGCAACAGAAAGTACCTGTCGTGCCGGTTCATTTTCAGGGCAATAACAGCAGATTATTTTATATGTTGGGAAGGATTCATTCTTCATTGAGCCAAATGAAACTTCCGACCGAAATATTGTATCAGCGAAAGAAAGCGGTCAAAATCAGGATTGGACAAAGTATAAAGGTTTCAGAACAGGATAAATTTGCAGATATTTACCAGTATGGCAGGTTTTTACGTGCCCGTACTTATTGTTTGAATTCGAAAATTGAAGTAAAGAATTTCTTTAATTACACGATCAAACGACAGCAAAAAGTTGAACTCATTGCTGAGCCCTTGCCAATTGATAAAATCAGGAAGGAAATTAATGACCTGACACGCGAATGTCTTCTTTTCAAGCTTAAAAATTACACCATTTATTGTGCCCCCTCAAAGCGAATTCCCAATGTTTTGCTTGAAATTGGCCGGCTTCGTGAAATTACTTTCCGTCAGGTAGGCGAAGGAACCAATCGGAGTATCGATTTGGATGAGTTCGATTTGTATTACCATCAGATGTTTATCTGGGATACCGAAACCGAAATGATTGTGGGCGCTTACCGCATTGGAAAAGGCGCCGAAATAATTCACAAATTCGGAATCCGTGGATTTTATGTGCAAAGTTTATTCAAGTTAAAAGACGAACTTCAGGATATGTTAAAGCAGACAATGGAGTTAGGGCGTTCATTTATCGTTAAAGATTATCAGAAAAAACCTATTCCATTGTTTCTATTGTGGAAAGGAATCCTGTATTTTATCCTGAAGAATCCTGAATATCGCTATCTGATGGGGCCGGTGAGTATCAGCGACGATTACTCAGCCACTTCAAAAGATATGATTATCAGATTTATCATGACGCATCATTACGATTGGAAACTTGCCCGAAGTATTACACCGCGCAACGCTTACAAGTTCAAAACTGTTGACCAGAACCTGAATGTTTTGATGGAAACGATGGATGCCGATATCAACTCGCTTGATAAGTTTATTGGCGATGTGGATGAGATGAATTCGGGATTGCCTGTGCTCCTGAAAAAGTACATTAAACTGAATGCGAAAATCATCGGTTTTAATGTCGATCCAAAATTCAATAACTGTCTGGACGGACTGATGGCGCTCGATTTGTGCGATATTCCGCAGAATACAATCGAATCATTGTCCAAAGAATCCAACGATGGCTCAATTCTTCAGCAATTCTATTCCAATCGGGAGAAGAGGGATATTGAGTAGCTTTTTATTTCTTGAAAATGAAATAAACGGCCAGTATTAGAAATAAAAAATAGTTGGCGAAAATAAGCAATAATGCTTTTCTTTGTTTTAAAATATTAAAAAACCAACTAATCATGAGAAAGATATCCTTTTGGATTATTGCATTGGCTTTTTTGGAAGCTTGCCAACCTGGCATACATTCGGATAAAGACAACGCCGGATTGAAATTGCCTGAAGGTTTTTCGGCGCTTATTTTTGCTGATGATATTGGTCATGCCCGACACATTGACATAAATTCGAACGGTGATGTGTATGTTTCGCTCAACCGTGTTAAAAATGGAGGTGGAATGGTTTGTCTGCGCGATGAAAACAACGATGGCAAAGCTGACGTTATTAAATATCACGGCATTTATGACGGAACTGGCATAAAAATTCACAATGGATATGTCTATTTTGGAGTTGATACACTGATTGTTCGCTACCAGTTGAAAGAAGGAGATTTGGTTCCGGTTGAAAATGCGGAAATTATTGCCGGTGGATTTACAGTGCAAAATCAACATACTACAAAACCTTTGACTTTTGATCAGGCAGGTAACATTTATGTAACAGTTGGTGCGCCATCAAATGCCTGTCAGGAACAAGATCGCACCAAAGGGTCGTCTGGTATGGATCCTTGTCCGATTCTCGAACTTCATGGTGGTATCTGGCGGTTTAAAGCTGATGTCTTGAATCAGGATCAGGCCAGAGATGGCTACAGATATGCAACCGGCATCAGGAATGCAGTTGCAATTACCTGGAACGATGCTGAAAATAAACTGTATGCCCTTCAGCACGGCAGAGACCAACTTTCACAATTCTTTCCTGAATTATATACAGAGCAACAAAATTCTCAGATTCCTGCTGAAGAATTTCTGTTGGTTGAAGACGGATCAGATTTTGGCTGGCCTTATTGCTATTTCGATCTGGCGCAGAATAAAAAAGTATTGGGTCCTGAATATGGTGGTGACGGACTGAAAGTTGAAAGATGTTCTGCCGCCGATGATCCGATTATGGCATTTCCTGCCCACACTGCCCCAAACGATTTGCTGTTTTATACTGGAAGCATGTTTCCGGAGAAATATAAAAATGGCGCTTTTGTGGCATTTCATGGTTCATGGAACCGTGCCCCACAACCTCAGGAAGGTTATCACGTGGTATTTGTTCCATTTAAAGGTTCAATTCCTTCCGGAGAATGGGAGGTTTTTGCCACTGGTTTTGCCGGAGTTGAGGTAGTGAAAAGCCCGAGAGATGCGAAGCACCGTCCATGTGGATTGGCTCAGGCACCCGATGGATCGCTGTTTGTTACCGACGATGTAAATGGCCGGATTTACCGGATTATATACCAGCCGAAATAATTTAATTGCAAAATAGTGGTATCTTGACCTTCCAAAACCTTAAGAAAATTGATGAAACGAATATTTAATCCTTTAATTTTCAGTATTTTATTTGGCTTATCGCTCATGTCATGCCAGAATAATGCGGATAAGAAGAAAGTTGCGCCCGTAAGTCCAGAGCAATTGTCTAAAGAAATCAACGAAAATCTACCCGATCAAACAGCTGAATTAGTTCATCCTGGCAAAGCTGTTTATATAAAATATTGCCTGACCTGTCATCAGGCTGACGGATCGGGGGTACCGGGAATGCATCCGCCTTTGGGTCCGGGAAGTTGGACGGGAAACGATCCCGAAGAGTTGATAGCCATTATGATGAAAGGGCTCAGCGGAAAAATAGAGGTAAATGGAGAGATTTATAAAAGTTTTATGCCCTCCCATGCCAAATTAACTGATCAGGAAATTGCCGATGTGCTGACATATATCCGAATAAGTTTCGGAAATAGTTTTGATCCGGTTGATGCAGATTTGGTTAAAAAGGTTCGAAGCGGGAAGTAAACTTTAATATCCCGCTGCCTGCCCGTCCTTTCTCGATTCGGAAGCGCCGTAATAAACTTTGTTTTTATCGTCCCATTTAATAGCCTGATAACCGCCGTAAATTCCGTTGATGTATTGAATCTGGTGTCCCTTGCCCAGCAGGTTTCGCACCGTTTCGTAAGGTATTCCGCTTTCCAGATAAACGATTCCACCGTCTGTCATTATCTCACCGGTGGGTTCGCTCGACCCTTCATGACAAATTCTGGGAGCATCGCCAGCTTCCTGGAGGTTCATCCCGAAATCAATCAGGTTGACCACCATCTGAACATGTCCCTGTGGTTGCATCGAACCGCCCATCAAACCGAAGCTGATAAAAGGCTTTCCGTCTTTGGTGATGAAAGCCGGAATAATGGTATGAAACGGCCGTTTGTGCGGTTCATATTTGTTCATGTGATTGGCGTCGAGGATAAACATTTCGCCCCTGTCCTGCAAAACAAATCCAAGTTTTCCGGGTGTCATTCCTGAACCCATTCCACGGTAATTGCTTTGAATCAGTGAAACCATGTTGCCATCTTTATCTGCCGTTGTAAGGTAAATGGTATTACCGGTTTCGAGGTTGCCAGCAGGTACACTTTTAGCTGCTTTTTCTGAATCATAAAGTTTTAAACGCTCTTTCGCATATTCTTTTGAGATAAGTCTGCGAATCGGAATCTGGTTAAAATCAGGGTCGGAATAGAATTTTGCACGGTCTTCGAAAGCCAGTTTCTTTGTTTCAATGAAAGCGTGAATGTATTCAGGGCTACCATATTCCATTGAGGCAATATCGAATTTTTCAAGCATGTTCAATTGTTGAAGAACAGCAGTTCCCTGTCCGTTTGGCGGTAATTCCCAAACATCGTAGCCGCGATAGCTGGTAGAAATTGGCTCCACCCAATCAGAATGATGGTCGGCAAGGTCGCGCATACTTAAAAAGCCACCTTGTTCTTTCATGTAATGAACTATTTTTTGTGCAATCTCACCTTTGTAAAAAGCATCGCGGCCACCTGTTGCAATTTTTTCGAGTGTTTCAGCCAGATAAGGATTCCGGAAAATTTCTCCTTTTGCAGGGGCTTTGCCATCGGGCATAAAAATTTCTTTGAACCCGGGATACTTTTGCAATTTTAAAGCGTTCGAATTCCAGTAATACGCAATTACCTCTGAAACAGGAAATCCTTCACGCGCATAGGTTATAGCAGGTTTCAGGATATCAGAAACGGGTAGGTTGCCGAATTTTTTGTGCAATTCGAACCATCCGTCAACACATCCGGGAACAGAAACCGGCAGCGGACCAAATGCTGGAATTCTGGTGATTCCATTTTTCTTGAAATATTCGTAACTCAGGTCGTAAGGCGATCTGCCGCTGGCATTCAAGCCATACAGTTTTTGTGTTTTGGCGTCCCAAACGATGGCAAATAAGTCGCCGCCGATTCCGTTTCCGGTGGGTTCTACCAATCCGAGCACTGCGTTTGCCGCAATTGCCGCGTCGATAGCATTTCCGCCGGCTTTCAGAATATCGAGTGCAACTTGTGTGGCCAAAGGCTGACTGGTGCATGCCATTCCATGTTGTGCAATTACTTCTGAACGGGTGGCAAATGGCAAACCGGTAATGCGATCCTGTGCCGATAATGGATGAAGGACAATAGCCAGAGCGAAAAACAACAGATAATTTTTCATGTGTTTATAATTTTAAACCACATAGGCACATAGAAAACATAGTTATTATTTTTCTATGTGAACTATGTGTCTATGTGGTTATTTTTTATGTGTTTATAATTTGTTTTTTAATTGCCACATAGCCTGTCCCGATATATCGGCAGAACTCGCCATCCGCCAGCTGGCGGATGCGACTGTGTGAGATTATCTCTAATGGCACGTTTCATAGTAGTTTGATTTGATAGAGTGCCTAAAGTTATAAAATTCATTTTCGAATACACAATTCATTTTCAAACAATCCTGAAAGTTGAAAAAGACGATCGTTTTTCTGAGTTTTCATTTCTGTTGATAAGTAATTATAATATAAAGGCACAAGGATAGGGTATTACCCTTCCTTTCTTTTAAATTTGATTTCTAAATTTGGAACTAAAGAGCACCATAAAGTAATAACCCAAAACCGTTTTATTTATGGAAAACAGTGATTCAATCAAGCTTTTTGAAAGCAAAAAAGTTCGCACCCATTGGGATGAAGTGCAGGAGAAATGGTTTTTTTCTGTAATTGATGTGATAGAGATACTCACAGAAAGTCCAAGACCAAGGAAATATTGGAGTGCATTAAAAACCAAGCTTCAAGCTGAAGGTAGTGAACTGTCCCAAAAGTTGGGACAGTTGAAAATGGCTGCAGAAGATGGCAAAATGAGAGAAACCGATGTGGCCGATACTGAAACGCTCTTGCGAATTATTCAATCCATTCCTTCGCCAAAAGCAGAACCATTTAAGCAATGGCTTGCAAAAGTGGGGTATGAGCGCATGAAAGAAATAGCCGATCCAGAACAAAGTATCGAACGAGCAAGAGAAAACTGGCAGAAGTTGGGTCGCAGCGAAAAATGGATTCAACA
>JAUYTA010000249.1 GCA_030695265.1 Bacteroidota bacterium | reverse complement strand
TATATTTTGCATTGTATTTTCAGAGCCGGAGGCTCGTCAGGTGTTGTAAGGATGGAATTTATTCCGTCCAAAAGGGCAGACGGTCAATACAGAGAACCGTAGGTTCGAATCATATTTATTTACCTGAAAATTGTTGATTTTACGATTTTGAAAAAATGAATCGTTCCGAGGGAACTTTATTTTCAAATCTTCCTTTTCATCCCCGGATTAAAATCCGGGGCTATAAAATAATAATTCCTTCCGGGAATAAAAAAAGAGGCTCAAAATGAGCCTCTTTCCTAATGAAACATAAAATGATTTTTATCTCAAAACTTATTTCGCCGGGATGATGTCGATGATAACCGAACGGTTATAAAAACGCTCCTCAGGAAATTTGTTGTTAAACGGCGCTAAACTTTCGTCTTCACCAAATCCGCGAACATCAAATTTAACATCGGTTCTGTTGGCCTTGGCCAAAGCTTTTTCCATAATACCCTTCACATCATTTGCGCGTGCCAATGATAGTTTCATGTTAACATCTTCACCTCCGATAATATCAGTATGGCCATGTATAATAACAGTTCCGTTTTTAGGAATTTTCGGAGTTACAACTTCGGTCAAATACTTGTCGTACATCGCGATGGCTTCAGAGTTGTTGAATTCATAAATAATGCTGAACCGCATCATTTCCTCAGCAACCGGCGGAGTCCAAAGTACAAGGTGTGCGGTAGTTTCTTTCTTAATAACCTTGCCACTTTTTGTCTGACCAATCATGGTAACCTTGTAATCACCTTCTGGATTCGTGCCCAAAATGGTTTTGCCCGGAATACTAATCGATTCTTTGGTATATGGTCCAAATTTCTGAACTTTTCCCTGTTTGTCGGCTAATTCCAAATTCCATGAAGTAAATGCGGTATCAGCGCCATCAACATTGAAGGTAACGTAGCTGTCAATCGGCGCTTCCTGAACAACGTTGATCTCAACCGGTTTCAGCGGTGAATCGGGACCACTCTGGAATTCCATCAGTAATTCAGGAGAACCGCTTGTGATTGAAACCCTGCGGTCGCCTTCACGAAGGAGGTCTAATTCGAGTTTCCCACCTGGTTGTTCCGATGGGATGACAGGTTTTATACGACCTACAGTTGTTATTCTTGCAGGGGCGATTCCGAATACATCGACCAGGTATTTTTTGGTTGATTCGGCCATTGCTTTTCCATCATTTGCACCTTCCATTGACGACCCGGTCAATGTTACAGTTGAAGAAGGATTTTTCACCATACGGTCGCCCAGGATGTTAAGAACATTGTAATAAACTGTCATCTGGCGTTTTGAGCGGCCTTCCAAATCTTTGGGTGTGAAAACTTCCAATTGGTCTTCCCTGAAATCTTTTACCTGATCTTTCCGAAGCAAAACATAACGACTTGGAATTTCAGTAGATCCTTCGTTGAAGAATACATAGTTACG
Source organism: Bacteroidota bacterium (assembly GCA_030695265.1). Classification (GTDB taxonomy): domain Bacteria; phylum Bacteroidota; class Bacteroidia; order Bacteroidales; family Prolixibacteraceae; genus Aquipluma. The sequence goes on along the minus strand of JAUYTA010000249.1, from coordinate 1,083 downwards.
AAGCGGGAATGTTTCCCTTACCCTACGTTTTACCGGAACGTTTTTAGGCGCGTTAACTGCAAATGTAACATCAGGTTCAACCACTACAACAACAGGTACTGGTACATAGACATCTTCAGGAGCTTCTATTTTCTTGCCGCGTCCGAATTTAAGCGCAACACCTGCTCTTACAGTTGTCAGGTTCCACGATTCGATTGAACGTGGATCTTGTCCAAAATAAGGATGGAAGGCAATAAAAGGAGAAAGGACAGCCTGATTCTGTTTGTTATCTGCTGAAAGCGAAATGTCGTATCCGGCGCCGATTTGCATCGAGATAACGGATTTGTTCATATCGCTGAAAACGCCGTTTCTATCCGGTAATGCGGGTACGTTTGGATAATCAGGGCTAATTCCCTGTTCGTATAAAAACCTTTTGTCAACATTGAACGCCAAACGCGGTCCGCCATAGATATAGAAATTCGATTTAAACGGGGCGAAACGTATGCTTGGTTCCACCGTAATGTAAGCAAGGTGGTCGGTTTCCAAATCTGCCGGGCAGTTACAGGGAGTATTTACCTGGTCCCATGCAGCTCTGCGGCTTTCGTATCCGGCCTGAAGCATGAACCCAAGCATTGATCCCGGACGATGGAACTCCATTACAGGATAGGCAAAAAGTCCTATGCCATTGCCATCGTGAAAAGCCGTTGGAACCATAAAGTCATTTGTCAATTGCTGGGTGGTTCCGCGGTAGAAATTAAAGTTTGCACCTCCTGCCGCTCCAAACCACCAGGAAGGTTTCGTGAACTTAGCCTCCTGTGTTTCCTGTGCCTGAAGTGGCGACTGAACCGCAGTCAACATCAAAGCGCCGACAAAAACACTTTTTGCAATCAGGCTTAAAGGGAACCGCGCATTGCGCGATCCCGTTTTAAAATTTGTTTTTGATAAAATATTTTCCATGTTTTTATTTTTATAAAATATATTTTGTGCTTTTGAAAATCCCCCGAAGGGGATAAACACGATTTTATTACGGTTTAACAACTGTGCTGGCGTTTAATGTAACAGCAGTCTGTGCCAATAACCTACCGGTAATTTTAGCGCCGGTAT
>JAUYTA010000244.1 GCA_030695265.1 Bacteroidota bacterium | reverse complement strand
TTTACCTTCTCTTACCTTGTTATTGGCTTTACAAACATACAACATTTAAATGGTTCTATCTAACACAAAGTACTAAATTTTTCAGCATTTTCTGAAAAAATTTTAACTGTCAGATAAATAGAGTATTACTGATAAAAATATTTTTTGTCCTGACGAAAAAAAGTTTTAATAAATGTGTTTCGATATTGAGATATGGAACGACAAAGCCTTTGAAAAAAGATCCGGAGATAGTCAGGGCTTCACCCAAAGTGAACCCTGACAGATGAACCAAGATTTAATTGTTAACATCAACAGTCCGGCAAACCGGTTTCCCGCCTGTCAGTTTTTAATTTACCTACTTTTGCAAAAGTTTGGTTGGTTCAGCGAAAAGCAAAATGAGCAACCCATTAGTGCACAATAAAATATCATGACAGTATTTAAACTTACAGCAACAGCAGAAACTGCAGTCCCTCCCGAAAAAAGAAGGATGCGAATCGCTGTGGCGCTGTTCTATTTCAGTATGGGGCTTTGTTTTGCCTCATGGGCAAGTCGCATTCCGGATATCAAAACAGCGCTTCACCTGAGCGATGCGGCGTTTGGAAGTATTCTGTTCGCCTTGCCAGTCGGTCAGTTTCTGATGATGCCCTTTTCAGGAAAACTGGTAACCCGCTATGGTAGCCATAAAGTGCTTTTGTATGCACTACCGGTTTATACAATTTGTTTAAGCAACGTCGGTTTGGTTACCCAGGGCTGGCAATTGGCCATCGCCTTGTTTCTGTTCGGGGTTTCGGGTAACATGTGCAACATTGCGATCAATACACAGGGAATCGCCGCCGAAAAACTTTACGAGCGCCCAATCATGTCTATGTTTCATGGTGGATGGAGCATTGCCGGTTTTACCGGGGCACTGATCGGACTGGCCATGATCAATCTGAAAATCGTTCCATACATGCATTTTTGGATCGTCATTCTGGTGGTATGGGCGATTGTATGGAGCAATAAGCAGTTTTTGGTTCCATTTAAATCAAGTGTTGACAAGGAAGAACCGCGCCGGAAATTCTTTTCCAAACCCGACAGCACTTTGCTCCAACTTGGAATAATTGGTTTTTGCAGCATGGCAAGCGAAGGGGCGATGTTCGACTGGAGTGG
>JAUYTA010000243.1 GCA_030695265.1 Bacteroidota bacterium | reverse complement strand
CTGCTTTTACTATGATCACGGAGGGCGGTGCAGAAAGTCAGGACATTCTTACCGACAAGACCTACAAAAATTTTGCTTTCAGTGTCGAATTTAAATTAACACCCGGCGCCAACAGTGGAATTATTTTTCAGGTAGCCGAAGATCCCAAATATAAATTTCCATACGAAACCGGCCCTGAATTTCAGGTGATGGACCATGAAAACTGGCCCGACAAATTGGAAGAATGGCAAATATGCGGTGCAAATTACGCCATGTATCCACCTAAAACAAAGCCATATAAACCAGTTGGCGAATGGAACCAGGTTTTATTGGTGGTAAACGGAAACCACGTAACACAAATCCTGAATGGAGAAGTGGTGGTTGAATATGAAAAGTATTCAGATGAATGGACCAAGCTACGCAACAGTGGCAAATGGGCCGATTTTCCGGATTACGGTAAATTCGACGAAGGACATATTTCGCTTCAGAACCACGGAACAAAAGTGTGGTACAGGAATATCAAGATCAAGGAAATTTAACCGATTTACCTGAAAAAGATGAATACTTCAAGACGCGAATTTTTAAAGAAGGCTTCAGTAGCTACAGCGGGAATTTCGATTGTTCCCGGCATGGCCGTGAGTGGTTTGGGACATCGTGCCCCAAGCGACAAGCTGAATATTGTTGGAATTGGAGTGGGTGGCAAAGGCCATCCAAATCTGGTGGGAATGAATACCGAAAATATTATCGGTCTTTGCGACGTTGACTGGAAATATTCCCAAAAATGCTTTAACGAATTTCCTAAGGCGAAACGATACTACGACTGGCGGAAAATGTTCGATGAAATGGGCAAATCGATTGATGGGGTGATGGTCGCAACAGCCGATCATACCCACGCCATTGTTGCAGCCACCGCTTTGTCGATGGGAAAACACGTGTACTGCCAGAAACCATTGACACATTCGGTTTACGAATCGCGCTTGCTGACCAAACTTGCGGCAAAGCACAAGGTGGCCACACAAATGGGAAACCAGGGCAACTCTGGCGATGGAGTTCGTCAGGTTTGTGAGTGGAATTGGAATGGCGAAATTGGCGAAGTAAAAGAAGTTCACGCCTGGACAGATCGCCCCATCTGGCCACAGGGTTTGCAACGCCCAACCGAAAAAATGACCCCACCGGATACCCTGAACTGGGATTTATTTATCGGACCTGCGCCCATGCGTCCGTTTCACAGCATTTATACTCCCTGGAACTGGCGCGGCTGGTGGGATTTCGGAACGGGAGCTTTTGGCGACATGGCCTGTCATGTGCTCGATCCTGTTTACCAGTCGCTCAAATTGGGCTATCCTGAAAAAGTTTCCGGAAGTTCGACCCAGGTAAATACCGAAAGCGCACCACAGGCCGAAACGGTTGAGTTTGATTTCCCGGCCCGTGCGAAAGTGAAGAACCAGGAAATGCCTGCTGTAAAAGTGTTCTGGTACGATGGCGGAATCCTTCCCCGGCGGCCCGATTTATTGCCTGAAGGCGAGAATCTGATGGCCGACGGACTTGGCGGTTGCATTTTTGTTGGTTCGAAAGATACCTTGATTACCGGTTGCAGAGGTTTTAATCCACGTCTCCTTTCGGGCAGAAAACCAATTGTTACTCCATATTTGAGACGTATTCCCGGAGCTGTCGGATATGTTGACGGGCCGCACGAACAGGATTGGATAAGAGCCTGTAAGGAATCTCCTGAAAACCGGATTGAAGGCACTTCGCATTTCGGGTATTCAGGTCCGTTCAACGAAATGGTGTTATTGGGCGTTCTGGCAATCCGCTTGCAAAACCTGAACAAAACACTGAAATGGGATGCTGAAAATATGCGGTTTACCAACATTTCAGCCACCGATGAACTGAAAATTGTGACTTCCGACGAGTTTAAAGTGATTGACGGGCATCCACATTTTAATACCCAATATGTCAAATTCAATGCACTTGAGGCTGCCAATAGTTACATCAAACACACTTACCGGGATGGTTGGAGCTTACCGGCAATGCCATAATTACGAGATATAAAGCGCAAATATGAATTGTTTCAGGACAGCCATTTGCCTGCCAACTTAAATTTTTTTAAAATGATCGGATACTCATATCTTTTAAACTATGACTTCAAAAGAACGTTTTGATTTAACGGTCAATCACAGACAACCCGATCGGTTGGTAGTCGATTTTGGATCGACCTCCGTAACAGGAATTCATGTCCTTTCGATCGAAAATCTCCGGAAATATTATGGACTGGAGAATAAACCGGTTCGGGTAACCGATCCTTACCAAATGCTGGGTGACGTTGACGGGGAACTGATTGAAATGATGGGTGTTGATGTGATTGCAGCCCGTGGCAGAAAAAACGGATTTGGATTCTACAACCACGAACCGTTGATGGAATATTTAACTCCGTGGGGGCAAACAGTGCTGGTTCCTGAAGGTTTTCGCACCACGAACGACGAAAATGGCGACGTGTTAATGTATCCTGAAGGCGACACATCGGTTAAACCTTCAGGAAGAATGCCCCGAAGCAGTTTCTTCTTCGATGCGATTATCAGGCAGAAACCAATTGTTGAGGAAGAACTTAATCCCAAAGACAATCTCGAAGAATATGGATTGGTTTCTGACAGCGATCTGGAATATTGGGCAGTAACCACCAAAAAAGCGCGTGCCACCGGAAAAGCAGTAGTTGCCGGGCTTGGCGGAACAGCCCTGGGCGACATTGCGCATATTCCAGGTATAAAACTGAAAAATCCGAAAGGTATCCGCGATATCACCGAATGGTACATGAGCATCCTCATGCGTCCAGATTACATCAAGGCTATATTTGACCGCCAATCTGAAATTGCCCTCGAAAATTTCAGTCGTTTGCACAAAGTGATCGGCGACAATGTGGATGCGGTTTATATCTGCGGAACCGATTTTGGAACGCAGGATTCGACATTTTGCGCCCCCGAACAATTCGATGAGTTGTGGTTGCCTTATTACCGCCGGATCAACGATTGGGTACATGCCAATACCAACTGGAAGACATTCAAACATTCGTGTGGTGCGGTGGAACCGTTCATGTCGCGGTTTATCGCTGCCGGTTTTGATATCATCAATCCGGTGCAGATTGCAGCCAAAGGAATGGATCCGGTACACCTGAAGAAAACGTATGGAAAAGACCTTGTTTTCTGGGGCGGAGGCATCGACACGCAAAAAACGCTGCCTTATGCAACTCCTGAAAAAGTGCGGGAAGAAGTTCTCCGATTGTGCGAAATTTTTGCCAAAGACGGAGGGTTTGTGTTCAACACAGTTCACAACATTCAGGCAAACGTTCCGGTTGAAAACATAGTGGCAATGGTTGACGCAATAAAGGAATTCAACGGCGGATAAAAAAATCTAAAGTATGTTGAAAATTACAATAGGAATTGATCTTGGGGGAACAAGAATAAAAGCAGTTGCAATCGACGAATCGGGTAATATTTTGCATCAATTTTTTCAGGCTACCAATGATGGCGATGATACGATATGGAAAAACGCCATTTTAATTGCCCTGAAAGAAATAAAGGGTAAAGTAAAATGCGCCGGTTCGGTAATTGGTATTTCAGCGCCGGGTTTACCCAATGCAAATAATTCGGCCATTGCATACATGCCCGGCAGGTTGCAGGGATTGGAAAATTTTGAATGGACTGAATTTCTGAAAATGAAAACTTTTGTACTGAACGATGCTATTTCGGCCATGATGGGCGAAGCTAGATTTGGCGCTGCAAAAGACCGTAAAAATGTAGTCATGATTACCCTTGGTACTGGTGTTGGAGGAGCAATATTAATTGACGGAAAACCATATCAGGGATCATTCAACAAAGCCGGACATATTGGCCACATGGTTATCGACAGCGAGGGAGAACAGGATATCATCGGGATGCCCGGCAGCCTGGAAGATGCAATAGGAAATTGCAGCATCGAAAAAAGAACTTCAGGAAAATTTAAAACCACCCATCAATTGTTGGAAGCTTTCAGGAATGGGGACAGCTTTGCAAAAGAAATATGGCTTACTTCGGTGAAAAAGTTAGCCATTGGACTTGCCTCAATCACCAATATTCTCTCGCCCGAAATGATCATTATTGGCGGTGGTATTGCCGAAGCCGGGAATGATTTGTTTGAACCTCTTGAAAACTTCATGGACAAATACGAATGGAGAGCCGGTGGAAACCAAACCGAAATAGTAAAAGCGCAATATGGTGATTTCTCAGGAGCGGTGGGAGCTGCCTGTTTTGCCAGGGAACAGAAAAGAAAATAATCTGTTTTATGATTTAATAAACATACAAAGGCAAATCTTTGCGAATGCTTTTGTCTGAAGGGAAATGGGATGTTGTAACCTTACAACAAAATTCGATGAACTCGGCTGACGTCACCACTTATATTCCTTTCGCACAAAAACTGTACGATTTTATAAAAGCTTTGCAGCCCGATGCTCAGGTAGTATTTCATCAAACCTGGGCATACCGGTCAGATTCCAGAGATTTTAGTCTGATTGCAGAAAATCAGTTTGCCAAAAACTCGAAGGAAATGTGGCAAAAATCAAAAGCTGCCTATCAAACTGTTGCTTCTGATTTAGGAATTAAAATTCTGCCTGTAGGAGATGCTTTTCAAAAAGTAGCTGAAAGTAAAAAATGGGCTTATCAGAAAGATGCCGGATTCAATTTCGGGAATCCGGTTTATCCTCAACTTCCCGATCAAAAAAAATCACTTCATCAAGGTTATTTTTGGGACAAAAGTAAAAAGTTGGGTTTCGACTCTCACCATGCCAATGAGGCTGGTTGTTTCCTTGGATCACTGGTTTGGTATAGGTTTCTGTTCGGTGAATCGGCAAAGCATTTAAAATTCATTCCCAAAGAAGTTCCTGAAGATTTTGCAAAATACCTTAAAAAAGTAACTGACACGGTTGTGAAAAATTAAATCATTTTAACATTGATCCGGCAGCACTGGGTCGGGTGTTTTCCATCTACGGAAGTGTCACGCTGTTGCCGTCGATGATTGGCTTGTTGCAAGCAGGTTACATTGCCGACCGGATTGGAGTTCCGAATGCTTTTATTATTTCAGGAGTTATGATTGTGGC
>JAUYTA010000696.1 GCA_030695265.1 Bacteroidota bacterium | reverse complement strand
AATCGCGTGTTCCTTTTGGAATCGAAGGTTTCTGTGCCATGAGTTCAATTTTTTCTGAAGGCGCAAAGTTAGCCAAAAAGCTTTCACATCGAAATAATGAAAGGAGCATTCTTTAAAAGCCTTAAATGTTTCAGCATACAGATTAGCCAGCGAGACGGAGATTCCTCAGTCAAGAATTTCACAGATTATTAAAGGAAAAAGAAGTATCACTGCTGACACAGCATTGAGGCTGAGTATCTATTTTGGTACAACTCCAACATTTTGGTTAGGGCTTCAAAATGATTATGACATCGAAGAAGAACGAAAGAACAAAAAAGAAGTATTTAAACGTATCAGTAGTTTTCGAAAGAACGTTCCAAAAAGCATAGAAATATAATTGATGATCAGGACTTTATGCGTACCTTCCAGCTATTAAACTGATCTGTTAGTTGCATAAGGTAATCGCCGCAACCCGAATCACCTTCTTTCGGCGCCCAACTTGCAAAATTCTTATCCGAAATCTGAAGATAAGGGCCATCTTTCACTTCATAAACTACCGTTCCTGTTTCAAGCGAAAAAACCGAATGCCATACTCCAGGCGGAACTTCAACTGCGTAATTTCCTTTTTCAGGATCAAGCAAAATAAAATCAACCGGATTTCCTGAATCATCAAAAATCACTACCACCAGGCTTCCACGCAAAACAATAAAAACTTCGCGTTTATCAGGATTTTCATGTTTGTGTGGCTGAATATAGGTTCCTAGCTCGAAAGCATTCAACATCCGGTTGATCGGATCAGCCAAATCGTCGTGAAAGTTGAGATTTAATCGCTTTCGTGGCGAGATTATGGCATTGTGGCTTAGTTCATCGAGTAATTTTGGGGTAACTATTTTTAGCATACGTGAGATATTTTACTTACCATACTTTCAATTTTTTCAATTTAGAGACTAATCATCCGAATAGCTTTTTAACTTATAAAGCTCTCTCGTACGCTTGGTCGCCAGTTCCGGGCTTTCTATTTCATCCAGCCTATCTGAACCCACTTGAGCCAGCAATTGCTTAAAAGGCTCAGCTTTTGGCGATGAAATGGATTGAATGATTCGCAAAAGTCCTTTTGAATCTGCACAATCCGTAATGTATTTTTTACCATCGCCAGAAACCATTTTCAGTTGTACGATAAATTCGTACAACTGAGACAATCCTTCTGCATTGAGTTTTCTTTTGATATCGCTCCAATATCTTCTTGGATTATTACTATCAGTCAGAATTTCTACAACATCGATGATTGCAAAATACCATTTCTGCTCCAACTCGTTCCATTCTGAACGAATCTGTTTACTTTCGAAAAGCTTAATGTTGCTCATGATTCTATTCTTTTAAAAGTAAAAAACACCACTATTCTGGTTCATTATCCCTGGCAAAGCGAATCTGTTTTGATCAAATAACTGAATGTCTATATTGTTGGCCATATATTAGGATAAAATAATTGTGTTTTTCAATAAATGCAACTTATCAAAGTTAACCCATTCCCTCATACATTCAAAACCACTTTATATGAAGTTATAAACAATAATTGCAACACAAACATCTACAAAACAACAAAGTCCGAAGCGATTACCCGCCCCGGACTTTGTAAACTTTTCATCAACTCAGCAGGTGACTTTGAGTCACCTGCTGAGTACAACCTAATCTTTCACCAGTTTTTTATATTTCACCCGATGAGGGCCTACATCGCCCATTCGTTTTTTGCGGTTTTCTTCGTAATCGGTAAATCCTCCTTCGAAGAAAACTACTTTCGAATCGCCTTCAAAAGCGAGAATGTGTGTGGCAATGCGGTCGAGGAACCAGCGGTCGTGCGAAATAACCACTGCACAGCCTGCAAAGTTATCAAGGCCTTCTTCCAAAGCACGTAAAGTATTGATATCAATATCGTTGGTTGGCTCATCAAGTAGCAGCACGTTTCCCTCTTCCTTCAAGGCCAAAGCCAAATGCAAACGGTTCTTTTCCCCGCCCGAGAGGTATCCGCATTTCTTTTCCTGATCTGCACCTCCAAAATTAAATCGGGAAACATAGGCTCGGGCATTCATTTGTTTGCCTCCTATGGAAATCAAATCACTTCCGCCTGTAATCACCTGGAAAACAGTTTTTTCAGGGTCAATGGCTTTGTGGGTTTGATCGACATAAGCAAGTTTCACAGTCTCGCCAACCTCAAAAGTTCCTTTGTCGGCCTGTTCCAATTCCATGATCAGTTTAAACAGGGTAGTTTTACCTGAACCGTTTGGACCGATAACACCAACAATGCCATTCGGAGGAAGCACGAAATCAAGGTTCTCAAACAACAGGCGATCACCGTAGCCTTTTGATACACCTTGTGCAGAAATTACCCGTTCACCCAAACGCGGCCCGTTCGGGATAAATATTTCGAGTTTTTCTTCCTTTGATTTCACATCTTCATTCACCATGCGGTCGTAAGCACCCATGCGGGCTTTCGA
>JAUYTA010000229.1 GCA_030695265.1 Bacteroidota bacterium | reverse complement strand
TTATATCCACGACCAACCTATCAAAAACAAGGTTGTCTATTCTGATGTTTAACGGCGAAACATTCGCAGGTCCGGTTTTCTCCTGAAAAGGGAACTTTCCTGCAATACGACTGTTGAAAATGTTAACTTCCCTGACATCAATGTCATTTTTGAACAGCGCTTTAAACAGTTTGATCCCTTTGAATTTTACAGATGCAATTTCACCTTTTAAATCAGTCAGGCTGTCATTTTGAGATTTCGGACCCAGGATAATATTTTCAAGTTCTATCCCTGATTTAAGGATTGAGATATTAACTTTCCCAATTTTCAGGTGATATTTATCGGAGCTTTTATTAAATGCAGCCTGAATTTTTTTCGCAGCCCATGGCTCAAGAAACACCATTGTTAAAAGCATGAATAATAGCACAAAAGCAACTATTCCAATTAAAATTTTCACTACTATATTTCGTTTCATAGGATGCGAAAGATGTCAAAACCTGCATTTAAAACCGTTACAGAATTCCGGGAAAAACTTACATCATTCGCACATTACAATATTTCAAAATTACTATTAAGGTTGCTTTGACAAATAAGGTTTTAAAAAATGAGAATTCCTGTACCATTGACAAAAGAGGCTAACTCCGGACAAAAAAAATAGAATATCCACAGCAATCGTTATAGAACCATTTCATTTCCGGTTTTGCGTCTTCCAACTTCCGTCTCCGGTCTTCGGACTCCCGTCTCCCGTCTTCCGGTACACTTCGGGATCGTCGGTTAAATGTATATTTCTGATCTTTCTCATGACTCACAAAAATAATGGAATATATTGCCTTTTATCTTCATTTTGTATAGATTAGGCAGTTCAAAAGAAATTAAAATGATCAAATCATCTGAACTAATCATAAATGCTGATGGAAGTATATTTCATCTGCACCTCAAACCGGAGCAAATTGCGGATAATATCATTCTTGTTGGCGATCCGGGAAGGGTTGAACTAATAGGAAAATTATTGACTGACATTGAATTTCAGGCACATAACCGCGAATTTGTTTCTACCACCGGAAAATTCAACCACCAGCGCGTAACAATCGTTTCAACCGGAATTGGTACCGACAACATTGATATTGTTGTGAACGAACTCGATGCTTTGGCCAATATCGACATGAAAACCCGCGAAATTAAACCGGTATTCCGAAAATTAAATCTGGTCAGGATAGGCACTTCAGGCGGACTTCAGGATTATTTACCTGTAAATTCGTTCGTTGTATCGCGAAAAGCCATCGGATTCGACGGATTACTGAATTTTTATGCCAACCGCGATTCGGTTTCTGATCTGCCTTTTGAAGAAGCTTTTAAGCAACATACGGGTTGGGGAAAACAACTGACTTCGCCCTACGTGGTAAACTGCTCGGAAACTCTTTTTTCAAAAATACATCAAGCCGACACCATTTCAGGAGTAACCATTTCGGCTCCCGGATTTTATGGCCCGCAGGGAAGGGTGCTGCGGTTACCGCTTGCCGATCCGCTTTTAAACGATAAAATCGTTTCATTCGCATTCGAAGCGCAACAAATCACCAACTTTGAAATGGAATGTTCCGCCATTT
>JAUYTA010000227.1 GCA_030695265.1 Bacteroidota bacterium | reverse complement strand
CGGCTCATTAAAATTGTGGTGAAACATCAAAACCGCGACCGGCTAGATCTGGCAGCTTCGCATCTGGCAGCAGCTTTTAAAACTCATTTTAACCGGAATGTGCTGGGGCCCGAATATCCGGTTGTGAGCCGAATTCAACTGTGGTTTCAGAAAGAAATCCTGATCAAATTACCACGCGACGGAAAAATTCAGGAAGCAAAATCGAAAATTATGGAAATCATCAATCGCACCAAATCGCAGCCAAACAACAGCCAGTTGATTGTTTATGCAGATGTGGATCCGATGTAGATGTATGTGTAGAGACAGGGCATTGCCCTGTCTAAAATGATAATATTGACAATGAGACAGGGCACTGCCCTGTCTCTACATGTCGCCCTAATTCAACCGTATCGCATCGCTATGTTTCACCGGTCAAAAAATTTATCGTCTTGCCAATTCGCCACATTATTTTCTATGTAGTTTGCAATTTTTCCGTATTCTTCCGTGTCGCGTACAATGTGATCATGGAAACGTTCCTGCCATTCAAAATCGGCATGAATATGATGGGCATGTTTGGTAACCACCGATTTGAATGATCCGACGATTGATGAAAGGGTTTCTTTTCCCTGATTACGGAACCGCAATTCACCCGGTGTTTTTGGTTCGGTGGAGGGTGCGTTGTCGCTTGTACAGACAGGGCATTGCCCTGTCTGTGAATCATCAATATTTTCACGGAAGACAGGGCATTGCCCTGTCTCTACGTATCGCCCTGATTCAAGGAATTCTCCAATCCTGTCTATATCTCGGTTATCATTTGGTTTGTCAATCATTATTATTCCGTGAATATGATTGGGCATTACCACAAATACATCCAGTTTCACAAATGGGAAATGTTCAGGAATAGACAACCAGAATTTCTCTGCCAATTGGCCGATTTCTGATAATTTCATAACATTTTTAGAGACAGGGCAATGCCCTGTCTCTACAGAAATAATTTCCCCAAAATAATGTTCGCGATGGGCGGTACAAATTGTCACAAAATAGGCTGCATTCCATCCATAATTCCACCATTGGGCGCGGGCTGATTCAATGCGGAATTGATTCTGAAATTTATCTGACATATCGGTTCAATGTTGTGTTGATGATTATCGCCTTCCAAACCCAAATTTAACAAATTGAATTATACGGGGGCATTTTTTCGAACAATAATTCCGGTAAATATGGTTTTATATCTTCCACCAAAATAAATAATGTTTTTACAGATAATTGGTTGCTGTGGTGCTGATCGTTGTTTTAGAATTTTCCGAATTTAATAACGAGTCCGATATTGGTTCCTTCCAGAATATCAGGATTGGTATCTGCCATTTCAATTTTGGAGGTAAAACGATAGCCCAGTGATGCTGCAAGCCGCAAATAGCGTGTCATGTTAAATTCCAGTTCAACCGAAGGTTCAAAAACCAGGAATACATCCTCGCTCGAATCATCAAATAACCAGTCATTGTTCCAATGATTGCGATCTTCGATTTTCGCAATGCCACCAACTCCGAACAACACCGGCAACGACACATGAACCGGCAGTCGCGGAAAAAGAATTGGCTCAAGGTAGAGACCGCCATAACCTCCGGCCAGATTGTAGTCCAGATCGTTATCGCGCCAGTTGTGGTAATTTATGTCGTTTACAAAGCCATTACCACCCAAACCGATGGCGAACGAATGGTCAATGATCCAGGCGCCACGGGCGCCCATCATGAATGCATCTTTTCCATCAATTTGCGTGTAATTGAATGAAAGGGCTCCGTATCCACCGTTTTTTTCGGTTTTTTGAGAAGATGGTAGAAATCTGTTCATTTTCTTCGTATTCCTGGGCGGTAGCGCATAGGAAACCTAACCCCAGAAAAATCAGGAGTGTTAACTTTTTCATTTTAAATTGTTTAATTGTTTTGTGTTTTCTTAAAAAGTATATTTCACGGTAAAGGCAAAATCAAAAGGCTGTATCTGGAAGAAGTCCCTTCCGAACATGTTAAAATATGGTTTTGCTTCAAAACCTACCACAAGGGGAATTTGTGGAATGGTGTATTCAAGGGCTGCCAATGCATCGAGGCCGGCAATAACTCCGGTTCTGCGTTCCGGGTACAAATAGGTATAAGGATATACAACGTCATAATGGTAAATGTTCCAGGTCTCGAAACCAGCATGGGCGCCAAAGCCGTAAACCAACGAAATAGGCTCACCAATATCAAAAACATCCGGAATATGGAATTCTTTCAGTCCGGTAAGTTGCAGCCCTCTTTTGCGGGTTGAAAGCAATACTTTATACGAACTCAGGTCGCCCGAAAAAACACGGTATTCAAAGCCCGATGACAGTCCGCCACGGATACCAACAGCCTTTTGCGGGCCTTGTGAAAAACCCGAAAGGGTTAGCAGGAACAGGATAATCAGAGAATAAACTTTTTTCATCTGTTTGTATTTTGATTTTTAATTGTCAGATGGAACTCGCCAAATCATTTTCCTATGTGAGAAATAATTCTTATGGCTCGTTTCATGATATGGTTTTACTTTCAAATTTTAGAATAAACGGATGTTTTCAGCAATGATTGTTTTCAAATTTCCACTAATTTTTATCAACCACTTCGCCCGAACCTGAAATGCTTGTGTGAATAACCGGATGATTGATATAGAATACCCTTCCGCTACCTGAAATGCGTGCATCGATGGTATGACTTGCATTTACATACATATCGCCCGATCCGGAAATTGTTGCCTGACAATAGCGGTGCGGAAAGTTGTACGCTTTTATCTTTCCCGAACCACTGACGACGAATTCAGTTTCAGTGGCATCGCCTTCAAGAAAAACAGTACCCGAACCCGAAATGCTGACTTTCATTTTATCGGTACTTATTTCGGTATCAATATCGCCCGATCCTGAAATTGCAATTTTGAAATCGTCACTCAAAAAGCTGCCGGTTTTAATGATTCCCGATCCGCTTAATGCAAGTCCATTCAAAACCGGCGTAGTAATATACACCTCAATCGGATAATTCAGGCGAAGTGAATGTACACCGCGGGTTCTGATTTTTAGTGTTTTACCAACCACATCAGTTTCGATGTATGACAGCAGGTTCGATTCTGCACTTACTTCAACCGAATAGCTGCTACCCGGAACAATGGTTACGTCAAAATCGCCACTCGAAGTTATCTCCTCGAAACCGGAGGCTCCGCGGGATTCTGTTCGAAGGTTTCCGTTGCCTTCCAGAAATAGTTCGTCAACGCAGGAACTTGTTCCGAAGAGAAGGCCAAAAAGCGAAAGTACCAGGGATAATTTAATTGTGTTCATGACTTTGAGAATTTGATGTTTCTAAATTGTTTCTGTTTTCTGATTTTTATAGACATCATTTTTTCGAAGTGGTTGCAGATCTAATAAAAAAAATATTTTTTTTTCGCTGAAACACAGAAAATATTTTCAATCATTGAATTTTGCTTATTGCATTCAAGTCACATTTATAATTAGATTTACGGAATATAGAATTTCAATAAAATGATACTATTAAGCATTTTTGAAACAACGCTTCCACTTACAAATCCGGTATTAAAATTCCTGGTAATACTGGTCATTATATTGTTTGCACCAATTCTGCTGAACAAGATCAGGATCCCTCAAATACTTGGGCTTATTATAGCCGGCGCCATTATTGGCCCGAATGGTATTAATTTACTTTTGCGCGACAGTGGTATTATCCTGTCAGGTACGGCTGGATTGCTTTACATCATGTTCCTTGCCGGCCTGGAAATTGATTTGGCTGAATTTAAAAAGAACAGTTCAAAGAGTTTGCTCTTCGGAATGTTCACTTTTCTGATTCCAATGACAATGGGCATACTGGCAGGACTTTATGTGTTGAATTTTTCTATGCTGACGTCGGTGTTACTGGCGAGTATGTTCGCATCGCATACATTGATTGCCTATCCAATTTTAAGTAAGTTGGGTGTAACAAAAAACAGGGCAGTAAATATTGCGGTTGGCGGAACATTGATTACTGACACGCTTGCACTTTTAGTTCTTGCAGTTATTGTTGGAATGACAACCGGCGAGGTAAATTCCCAATTCTGGACCAAACTTACAATTTCAATTATTCTGTTTGGTTTGACTGTCATGATTCTTTTCCCAATTATTGGCCGTTGGTTTTTAAAACGTTACGACGACAATGTTTCTCAATATATTTTTGTACTTGCAATGGTTTTTCTGGGAGCCGTTCTTGCTGAAGTTGCAGGTATTGAGGCCATTATTGGTGCATTCCTTTCAGGATTGGCATTGAATCGTTTAATTCCGGCGACTTCGCCATTAATGAACAGGATTGAATTCGTCGGCAATGCTATTTTCATTCCGTTTTTCCTGATTGGGATTGGAATGCTTGTCGATTACAGGGCTTTTTTCCTGGACTTTGAAACCATAAAAGTTGCAGCAGTTATGACAGTGGTAGCAACTTCAGCAAAATTTATTGCTGCCTGGCTGACTCAGAAATCTTTAAAATTCACCGTTGATGAACGTAGGTTGATTTTTGGGTTGAGCAATGCACAGGCGGCCGCTACACTGGCAGCAGTTCTGGTTGGTTACAATGTTATTCTGGGGCAATCGGCCAACGGTGAACCTATTCGTTTGTTGAGTGAGAGTGTTTTAAACGGAACGATTGTCATGATTCTTATAACCTGCACAATTGCAACTTTTGTTGCTCAAAAAGGAGCTCATAATATTTCATTGGAATCAACGTCGATGGATACCAGGGAAAGTAATAGTGAAGAAAAAATACTGATACCTGTTAGCAATCCGGAGACTGTTGAAGAATTAATTAATTTGAGCACAATAATTAAATCAAGGGAAAATAAGAATGGGCTATTTGCTCTTAGTATAATTAAAAATGATTCGAATGATTTGGATGCAGACAAAAATGCAAATAAGTTGCTCGACAAAGCAATACACACCGCTTCGGCTACCGATGTTATTTTAAACAAGTTATTGAGGTATGATCAGAATATTACAAATGGAATTACCAGTGTTATCAGGGAAAACAGTATTTCTGACCTGATTTTGGGGCTTCATGTTAAAAAAGGTATTTCGGAATCTTTTCTTGGTAATCTGACAGAAGGTATTTTATCAAATTGTAATATTACAACCTTCGTTTACAAACCGGCACAGCCAATAGCTACCATAAAAAGACATGTCATAATTTTTCCAAACAATGCTGAACATGAGATTGGATTTCCCTTTTGGCTGCTGAAAATTTGGAATATTTCGCGCAATACAGGTTCGAAATTATTATTCTACGGAACTGTGCAAACAAATCAACTGATTAGGGATATTCATTCAAATTATCCGATTGAAGCAGAATTTAGGAATTTTGAGAATTGGGATGAATTTATGAATCTTTCACAAGAGATAAAAAATGATGACAATCTTGTGATCGTTTTAAGCAGAGAAAATAAGCCTTCCTATCATTCAAGCATGAAGAGAATTCCTAATTTGTTAAATAATTATTTTCAGTCGAATAGTTTTATACTCATATATCCAATGCAAATCGGGGTTTCCGATAGTAAGCCAATTGACTTAAATTATCCTTCGCTTCTGGAGCCAATTGAAAAGCTGGAAGAAATTAGAAAAACAATCGTCAGTATATTCCGACGAAAATAATTGCTCCTGACCTGAAGTTCTTTCAATACGCCAGTACATTTGTTTCTCCGCCCACGGCATTGATAATGAGCTGATCGTCTTTCATTTTTTTGCTGAAATAACCAGTGTGCTTTATTTTTCCGGCTTTTGAATCAAGTACCTCTTTGTCCTCCACTTTCATTTCACGGCCAAGTTTCAGGTTGGTTTTTGTTTCGGTAATTTCGAAGTTGAATTTTGCTTCAGGACTGAAATACAGGTTTACATCTGTTGATCGCGTTTCGATATAAATATTACTGAAAGAGCTTAAAACTTTTTCAATGTTGAGATTTCCAAAGCTCATTCTGAAATTTGCTTTTCCTTTTAGTTCGTTCACCATAAAATTGCTGAAATTGCCCATTGCTTCTATTTTGTCGGCCAGCCTGATCCGGTATTTATCGCGGCGGGAGTCGATGTTCAGGTTGTCAGAATTTTGTATTTCGATGGTCGAAGATTTACTTTCGAGTCTCATGGTGCCGGAATTCTTAAGGTTTATGTCGCTGTAGTTGCTTGTAATTCTGGCATTTGGAAGGTTGTTTATGTTGGCATCGGCAAAATTCAGGTTAAGGGTTGTGCGGTTTGGCAGGTCACCGGCTTTCAGTTTTCCGTTGCTCAGATTTATTTGTGTTTCGCCCCGGTAATCTCCCATGATGATGTCGCCGAATTTGTTTTCAAGCCGAAGATCGCGGTTGTCGGGCAGCCAAACAACCAGATCAATACGTATGCTGCCACTGGTTTGCAGGATGGTTTCCTTAAATTTCAGGAACTCACTTTCAACCTGACTGCGGTATTTATCCACCTGCGTTTTTACAATCAGGTAATGCTGACTATTGCTGATGTCGAAATCCAGATTGTCAAGCGTTTTCTTTAGCTTGTCCTGCTTTTTCTCGTTTATTTCCATTCTGAACTGTATCACCACCGAATCTTTTTTCCAGGTATTCAGTTCAATCCGGCCATATTTATTGGTAATGTCGATGCGGGTTTCAGGCTGTATCTTAAAACGTCTGACAAATTCACGGGTTTCGCTGAATTGTGCGTTCACCGACAGGCTAGTCAGGATAAAAAATCCCACAATTAAAGCCTGAAAGCATATTCTTTTTGAGTTTTTGTTCATCCGAAAATGTCGTTATTAATTTGTTGATTATTTGAGCGTTCGTATGGAACTCTCATGCCAGAAAGCATCCATTTCGAACATTAATTTTCATTCCTTTTTGTGCCGCCACTTTTGAAATAATTTACAGCGGCATGTTCGTTTCATCGCCTTTTGGTTAACAGTTTATTTGTTCCAGAACATCGTCCACCAGTTTCATCCGGTTCCGGTTGTTTTCAATCATTGCTTCAATCACTTCCTTGTTCGAAATATTTTCTCTCAGATCGTTTTTTAGCGACAGGTACATCGATTCCAGTTCGTTCAAATCACCTTCAATTTCTGATTTCAGTTCAGGATAAACCTGGTAGCATTTCTGAATTTCAGCCAGTTTTCCTGAAACTTCCTGCGCGTAAAAAGCTTCGGCCTCCATCAATTCAAGAACATCAGGATCAACCTGTACAGCTTTTGCAGTTTGTGCCTTCTCCGAAAATTTCACCTGATACCATATTGTGGGAATTAATGCCATAACAGCCAGCACCGCAGCAACTTTCATCCAGCCGAATTTTCTGATTTTCTGCTTGGGTGTTTCATTCAGTTTGTTGCTGATGGCGTCCCACATCTTGTCCGAGGGTTCCATGTGGTCAAACTCATGGCGGTTCTCATTTACAAACGATTCCAATCTGTCATTTTTCATATCACTCTTGATTTTGTTTGTTTCATAATGTCATAAACTTTGCGTTTGGCGCGCATGTACTGCGTTTTGGAAGTCGATTCGGTGATGTTCAGTATTTGTGCTATTTCGCCGTGATCGTAACCTTCCAGCAGGTAAAGTGAGAAAACAATCCGTCCACCTTCCGGAAGCTGACTCATCGCTTCACGTATATTTTCGGTGGTGTACAAAGCTTCTTCCGGTTCTTCTTCCGCAATTTCGAAACGATTCATTTCATCGAAAAAGCGCAATTCCAGTTTCCGTTTATTTAGCGCGTTGATACAGGAGTGAACCGTTATTGTCTTCAACCATGTTCCAAAACTTGATTCATTCCTGAAGGTTTCCAGCTTCTGAAACGCCAGGACAAAAGCTTCCTGCAACATATCTTCAGCATCCTCGCGGTTGTTCATCATGCGGAAACACACGTTGAACATCGCCTTGGAATACAACTGATAAAGCTGGTAGCGGGCTTTGTTGCTGCCTTTTACGCTTTCGGCTATCAAATCCTGATGTATGAATGCTGACTGACTCAAATTATTTAGATTTCAATTTTAGTGACAAGGGTTTTTTGTAAGGGTTGCAATTTGTAATCTTTTTTCTTAAAACTTTGATTTCCGGAACAAATTTATCTGTATTGCTGACAAGAACAAAATTCAATGTTTTGTTTCAGAAGTGGTTTTTTGAACTTACTTTTG
>JAUYTA010000695.1 GCA_030695265.1 Bacteroidota bacterium | reverse complement strand
TTCTTCTTCTCTTCTGAAGTCACATTTGCGATAATCACGTTCTGGTTTCCCGTCAGGATAAATTGGCCGGCAATATTTTGAGCCACTTCGCGCAACGCAGATTTCATTTTATACTCCCCTTTGTCGGCAACGCGTCCACCTTCAATAAAAAGAGTTAAATTCCATTTCGAATCTGTACCTTTTTTCCATCCAAGCCGGTCGCCATTGCGGATAAAAACGAATGGTTTTGCTTCCTGAAATTCATACCCAAGGTATTTTTCCACTTCCTTTTTGAACCAGTCGAGACCATGATTGTCGATGGTATATTTCATTCTGGAAAGCTTGCGGTTTTGCCGGTTTCCGTTGTCCTTCTGAACGAGCAACACTTTTTCAGACACCTCAAGCACCTGTTCCGGAAGGCAAAATCCAATTACATCGGCCAATCGCGGATAGGCTTCCGGAATGCCGAAAGTTGAACCCAATCCTCCACCAACAGATACATTGTAACCAACAATTTTACCCTTTTCAACGATGGCGATAAATCCCAAATCCTGCGAAAACACATCGCTGTCATTGTAGGGAGGAAGTACTACCGTGATTTTAAATTTACGCGGAAGATACCGGTCGCCATAAATTGGTTCAACATCCTTTTTGCTATCCGCAATCAATTTCTTGTCGAGCCAGATTTCGTGGTAGGCAGTAGTTGATGGCAGCAAATGTTCGCTGATCCGGCGGGCTGTATCGTACATTTCAGCGTGTAAAGGCGATTCTGCCGGGTTCGGATGGCACATCACATTACGGTTAACATCGCCGCAGGCAGCAATGGTATCCATCAAACTATCATTCATTGCCTGAATGGTTTTCTTCAGGTTGGTTTTAATTACCCCATGCAGTTGAAAGGTTTGACGGGTAGTAAGTTTCAGCGTATGATTTGCATATTTTTCCGAAATTTCATCCATTTTCAACCATTGCGACGGGCTCACTACCCCACCCGGAATCCTGACACGAATTAGAAACGAATACGCAGGTTCCAGCTTTTGGCGTTTGCGTTCTTTTTCCAGGTCACGATCGAATTGCTGGTACATTCCGTGAAACTTTGATATTTGCGTGTCGGCAAAAGCAATTGAACCCGTTATCGGGTCAGCCAGGCTTTCTACCAGCGTACCCCGCAAATAGTTGCTATCGTATTTAATTTTTTCCAGTTCTGATAATTCACTCCAATTGATACTTTCACTCATTGCAATCTGTTTAATGTTAAATGCTCTGTTCTCCATACTTCCGTCTTCTGACTCCGGTCTTCGGTCTTCGGTCTTCCGACTTTTAATACACATCCGTTTGAAACCGTTTTTCCTTTTTCAATTTTTTCAGAAATTCCAATGCTTTTTCTTCGCTCATTCCGCCTTGCGTCTCAAAAATTTGCAGCAATGCTTTCTGAACATCGCGGGCCATCTGTTTCATATCACCGCAAAGATAAATACTTGCGCCTTTTTTCAGCCATTCATAAATTTCCTTTTGCTTTTCAATTAGCCGGTGCTGCACATATATTTTTTGCTCCTGATCGCGCGAAAAGGCTACATCAATTTTTTCCAGATAGCCGTCTTTGATCAGTTTTTGCCATTCAAGCTGGTATAAAAAATCAGAACTGAACCGTCTTTCGCCAAAGAAAAGCCAGGTTTTTCCTTTCTGGTTATTGGCTTCGCGTTGCTGAAGAAATGCACGGTATGGTGCGACACCCGTACCCGCTCCCACCAAAATAACCGGAGTTTCCTCATTTTCAGGAAGTTTAAATGACGGGTTTTTCTCAATAAAGACGGAAACCAATGAATCCACGTCAATCTGATCGGCCAAATAACTTGAACATGCACCCGATCGTTCGCGTCCGTTGTGCGAATACCTGACACGGGAAACGGTGATGTGGACTTCTTCGCCCACAGCAGCCTGACTGGAAGAAATGGAATACAGTCGGGCAGGAAAACTACGCAAAACCTGAACCAATTCCTGGGCAGTCAGTTCTGCCGGAAATTCCTCCAGCAAGTCCAAAACATCGTGTCCGTATAAATATTGGTCTAATTTTTCTTCACTTTCAATTACTTCCTGAAGCTTTGGGTCAGCAGTTTTTTCAAAGTATTGCTGAATGACATCGCGGGTTAAAACGGTAATTTCCATGTAATTTAAAAGTGCCTCCTGAATTGAAAATTCACCTTCCTTAATTGTCACAGTCTCTGAACCGTCGAATCCTTTGAATTTCAAAATCCCATCGACCAAAGCTGGTGGATTGCTGGCCAAAATTCCGACCGAATCGCCCGGTTCATAAGTAATTCCTGATCCTTCAAGCGATAACTCTACATGATAAACTTCCTTGTCCGAATCACGTCCGGTAATTTTTACTTTATCGAGTACAGTTGCATGAAAAGGATTTCTTCGGGTGTATTCCTGAACTTCAGCAGTAGTACTGACACTTTCAAACACATTTGAACTTGCTTCAGTTTCAGCAAAAA
>JAUYTA010000210.1 GCA_030695265.1 Bacteroidota bacterium | reverse complement strand
TGAAACAGAATTCGGAGCTTGTAAGTAAATACAGGCGGATGGTTTTAGTGATTCGTCATCAGAAGTCACATTTCCGGGATATTATTACCGGCTTTCGTGATTATTGCAAACAGCATCCAATTCTATCAGAAATCGTCGCTGATCTAAAAACATTTGAAATCAAACCGGGCGATGTATTTGTGGTGGTTGACGACCGTGACCTGGAGTTTCTGGTGCGCTATTCCATCGAACGTCAGTTGCAATTGGGCGCTGACATGGGAATCGTTTCCTACAATGAAACACCGCTGAAAGGCATTGTGGCCTCAGGAATTACAACCATTTCCACCGATTTTGCACAAATGGGAAAAACAATGGCAGAAATGATCCTGAACCATCAAAAATTGAAGCTGGATAATCCGTTTCTGATGTACAGGAGGGAATCGTTTTAAAAAAATAAAAAATAAAAAATAAGGAATAAGAAATAAGGAATAACCAATAACCAATTTACTGAGACAACCGACAACCATGACAACCGACAACAACCATTACAACCGACAACAACTATAACAACCGACAACAACTATAACAACTATAACAATTACAACAATTAAAACCTTCAACCATGAAACATCTACTTTCCTTTCTATTTCTCCTGTTTTCAATATTATCCCAGGCTGCCAATCCCGGTGATCAGGTTACCCATGTTCAGGAAGTTTACAAAACGATTGATAATCAAGAATTAAAGGTTGATATTTTTTATACCAATCAATCGTTTGAAAGAGAAAATAATACAGCCATCGTGTTCTTTCATGGAGGTGGCTGGGCATACGGCACTCCGAGTGAATTTTTCACCACCTGCGAACGCTATGCAAAAATGGGGATTGTCACATTCTCGGTGGAGTACAGATTATCGATTGAAAATGGAGTGACTCCACATAAATCGATAAGTCCGATTGAAGCCGTAATGGACGCCAAATCAGTCATGCGCTGGGTGCGCGAAAATGCCGGTAAGTTTCACATTGATAAAAATAAAATCGTCGCGTCGGGTCAATCGGCGGGTGGTCAGTTGGCTCTGGCTACAGCTATGATTGATGAATACAATGAATACAATGAAAGCACTGACAACCTGAAAATTAGCAGTTGCCCCAATGGGGTACTGTCGTTTTCGTCGTGTTTAAATACGGTTGAGTCGTGGTGCGACTATTTACTGGGCGATCGCAGGGACAAAATATGGAGCATTTCACCCACTCACAATCTGAAGCAAGGATTACCTCCAATGATTCATTTTCATGGAGTGGATGATGAGCAGGTGCCGAAATGGACTGCCCAGTTTTTCGAAAGTGAAATGAAAAAGAGAGGAAATTATTTTGAGCTTCACATGTACCCCGGAAGAAAACACTACCTGGGCGATGGAAATCCCAACTATTCGCGCTATTACGACGATGAAATACTTAAGCTCACGGACGATTTTCTTCGGAAATTCAAGTTACTGGACTAACCTTTTATTTTCAGACATATTAAACCTGATAAACATGAAACGAATTTTTATTTGCCTGCTTCTGTGGATTCCAGCGTTGGTAATTTCTGCAAATGCTGACGATAGAACTGTAATAAACCTGAATGGAACATGGCAGTTCGACCAAACCACTACGGCTTTTCCTCCGGCTAAATTTACCCGAACTATTCCCGTTCCGGGGCTGGTGCATTTGGCCACTCCGAAAATTGACGATTACGACAAATTCTTCAAACGTGCCGATCAGGTTGAAGCCAAAGAACAGCACAACCTGTATAATATCGATTATACGCCGCGCTACAGCTGGTACCGGAAATCGGTTTTCGTGGCTAAAGAATTGGAGGGCAAAGAGGCCATGATCACGATCAAAAAGAGCCAGTACGTTACCCAGGTTTATGTGAATGGCATCGACATGGGAACTTCGATGGCCTGTTATACTCCGGTTGAATTTCCAATTTCCAAAGCGCTGAAATTTGGTGCTGAAAATGAAATCCTGATAAAAGTGGGCGACCGTGTTTGGCTTCCATCTGAAGCTGCCGGCGGCACTGACAAAGAAAAGGAACATTATCTTCCCGGTATTTGGGATGATGTGTTGCTTTCATTTACCGGAAATGTTCGGGTGAACCGCTTGCTTGTTTTGCCATCGGTAGCAGGAAAGAAAGTGACGGTGAAAGCGCAAATCCGTAATTTCAAACCAGCCCAGATTTTCTACGGCGATGCCATGAGTGATTCGGTAACATTGGATATTTCGATTGCCGAAAAACTCACAGGCAAGGTGGTTGCCAGCAAAAGCGGACGATTCGCTGCCAAACGTGATAACAATACAGAAGCCGTTCTCGAAATTTCCATCCCTAAATTCACCAACTGGGCACCCGATCAACCTTTTTTGTATGTGGC
>JAUYTA010000200.1 GCA_030695265.1 Bacteroidota bacterium | reverse complement strand
ATTACTACCAATTTGAGGTTACCCGAAATGATACATTGGTAGATGATATTTTCATAAGAAACGATGTTGGGTTCAATGGCAGTTCATCGCATCTTCCGTTAAGGGTAAAAGCTGATAGAGGGGATGTTGTAACGATTGATTTGCAATGTATCGACAAGGCTGTGTATAATTATTTTTTCGGCTTAAACGAAAACATCAATCAATCGAGCGCTACACCAGCCAACCCTACATCAAATATAAACAATGGGGCTTTAGGCTATTTTAAAGCACATACATCGCAAAAGAGAACGATTAGGATAGAATGACAGGGATTTCGAAAATGTTTATGCAAAATGAAAGGTCTCCCATTTTCATGAAAGACCTTTATGTTTTATATTTCATCTGGTGTGGCGATCTTTAATCGCCGTTAAAATTTGCGGTTAAAAACCGCAACACCCTTAGTTTTTAGCAACCCAGTCGGCAATCCAGTCGCCTACTTCTGAAGTAGAATAAGCTTTGTCAACGGAAATATCAACCGTTACCACTTTGGCGTCAAGCGAAGCGTCAACCGCTTTGCGGATGATGGCGCCTTCTGCCTGAAGATCGAAGGCATATTCGAACATCATGGCAGCCGACAAAATGGTTGCAACCGGGTTGGCAATATTTTTACCTGCAGCCTGCGGATATGAACCGTGAATTGGCTCGAATACTGAAGTATGAATACCAATAGAAGCTGATGGAGATAAACCCAAAGAACCGGTAATTACACTGGCCTCGTCGGTCAGGATATCGCCAAACATATTTTCAGTAACCATCACATCAAAGTTTTTCGGCCACTGAATGATCTGCATCGCGGCGTTGTCAACAAACATGTATTCCGTTGTTACTTCAGGATAAGTTGGCGCCATTTCCTGCGCAATTTCCCGCCACAAACGGGAGCTTTCCAACACGTTGGCTTTATCCACCACGGTCAGTTTTTTGTTTCGTTTCATGGCATATTCGTAACCCAGTTTCAGGATACGTTCCACTTCCATGCGGGTATAAACACAAACATCGAATGCGGTGTTGCCACCATCTTTGCGGCCTTTTTCGCCAAAATAGATACCGCCTGTCAGTTCGCGTATAGCAACAAAGTCGGCGCCTTCAATCAGTTCGCGGCGAAGCGGTGATTTGTGCAATAACGATGGGAATGTTACTACCGGACGAATGTTGGCATATAAACCCAGTTTTTTGCGCATCAGTAACAATCCCTGCTCCGGACGAACGGTTGCTTTCGGATTGTTGTCGTATTTCGGATCGCCAATGGCGCCAAAAAGCACAGCATCCGATTGCATACACAATTCGTGTGTTGAGTCTGGATACGGAGCGCCAAGCTCATCAATGGCGCAAGCGCCGGTTAATGCATATTCGTATTCCAGATCGTGGTTAAATTTGGCGGCTACCGCCTTTACTACTTTCATGGCCTGTTCGATAATCTCAGGTCCGATCCCGTCGCCGGGAAGAATGGCTAATTTTAGTTTCATATTTTTGGTTTTTAATTTCTCCTTAAGTTGAATCACTTATTTTTTTAACCACATAGGCACATAGGGCACATTTTTATTTCTTTTTCTATGTGAACTATGAGCCTATGTGGTTACATTATTTTTGTTTTGTCTTGTGTTATTTCTCATTTCCTTGCACCAAATGCGGCAAAGTTAAAATGTTTGTGCAAAACTATTGTTTCTGAAAATCCGACTTGTTTCATTAAGTCCAGTTGATAACTCAATGTTCGTGGAGTGTCTTCCGTTTCGTAGCGTCCCATGTACATTTCAATTTCTTCCGGACTAACTTGTTTCTTTAGAATGCTGAGCCAACCGCCCAACATTATCTGATTGATTTCGTCGGTTTCGCCAATCACAATGTCGTTGATCCAGAAAGTTCCGCCAGTTTTCAATGATTTGAATATTTTGGTAAAAACCATTTCCCATTCCTGATCTTCGCGTAAATGGTGCAGCGTGGTTCCGGCAGTAATGACATCATAGGCGTTTTCTTCCAACTGAATATCGCGGTAATCACCCTGAATTGTAGTAACCATTCCGGTAATGTTTTCACGAACCCGCTCTTCTGCTTTGGCCAGCATGTTCGCGCTCAGGTCGATTAAGGTGCAGTCAACGTCAGGAAGTAATGAGGTGACTTTAACGGCATAATTTCCGCCGCCACAGCCCAAATCCATTACCCGTCGGGCATCAGGATTGAGCAAAGCGGCCGACCTTGCAACCAGTTCCATGCACAAAGGCGAATCGATGGCTGTTGACTGACCTGTTTCAATATTGGAAAAACGTTCAACCTGCTGGTCGAAGTTCTCACGAATGGCTTCAGAAGTTGATTTTATTTGTTGAGGGATCATTAAATTTAAAAAAATATCCAATAATGAATAACCAATATACAATATCCAAAATACCTTACTACGCGACCGAGACCTGAAACTTGAAACCTGAAACTCTCTCAGTTTTCCAGATTATTCAACATCCTGAAAGTTGCTTTGATGGCTGCTGCCGTCTGGTCAGAGTCGAGGCCTCGGGTTTTAAATTCGCGGTCCAATTCCCAGGTAATCAGCGTTTCGACCAAAGCATCGGTTTTTCCGCCCGGAGGAATTGAAACCGAATAATCAACCAGCTTCGGAAGTGTTTTGCCAACCTCCTTGTAAATGGATTTGATCGCATTCATAAATGCATCGTATTGACCATCACCTGCGGCGGTTGCTTCAAACTGAATGTCGTTCACGATGATACTGACTGTTGCTGTCGGTTTTAATCCCATAGCATGCGACAGGGAATAGTTGACCAGCTTAATTTTCGACACTGTATTTTCTTCGTTCAGCACATCGGCAACAATATACGGAAGATCCTGAATGGTGACTGTTTCCTTGCGGTCGCCCAGTTCAATGATCCGATCGGTAACCAGTTTCAAGGATGCCGGGTCGAGTTCAATCCCAAGTTCTTCAAGGTTGTTCTTAATATTTGCTTTTCCTGAAGTTTTACCCAGCGCGTAAACACGGGTACGGCCAAAGCGTTCAGGAAGCAAATCGTTGAAATACAGGTTATTTTTACTGTCGCCATCGGCATGGATTCCGCTACATTGGGTAAACACAAATTCACCGATGAGCGGTTTATTGGTTGGAATACGGATTCCGGAGAACGATTCGACCAAACGTGAGACTTTGTTCAGCATTGATTCGTTGACCAGCGTTTGCATTTTCAGGTGATCTTTTACCGTTGCAATTACGCTTGAAAGTGGTGCGTTACCTGCACGTTCGCCCAGTCCGTTTACAGTAGTGTGCACACATCTTATACCTGCTTTGATAGCATGAAAGACATTGCCAACAGCCAGATCGTAATCATTGTGTGCATGAAAATCAAAACGTCCTTCAGGAAAAGTTTCGATTATTTCTTTGCAGAAATCGTATGTTTCATCCGGGTCAAGAATACCAAGTGTATCGGGCAACATGATGCGGTCGATTTTCAGTTTCAGCAGTTCACCCACCATAAAATGCACGTAATCGCGGGAGTTTCGCATTCCGTTCGACCAGTCTTCCAGGTAAACATTCACCCGGATTCCAAGTTCATCGGCATAAGCAATCGATTTTTTGATGTCTTCGATGTGCTGTTCCGGAGTTTTGCGCAGTTGCTGGGTAACGTGTTTGTATGAACCTTTGCAAAGCAAATTGAGGACTTTCCCACCGGCTGAATTGATCCAGTCGAGCGAAATTTTTCCATCCACAAAACCAAGTATTTCTACCTGGTGCAAACGTCCTTTTTCTTTCGCCCATTCCATTACCCTTTTGGCAGCAGCGAATTCTCCATCCGAAACCCTGGCCGAAGCAATTTCGATACGATCTACTTTTACATCTTCCAGAAGAATTCTTGCAACGCTTAATTTCTCCTTGTCGGTGAACGATACACCCGAGGTTTGTTCGCCATCCCTCAGGGTAGTATCCATTATACTAAGCATCTGATCTTTTACTTCCACTACTTTTCCTGTCATAATACGTTTTTATTTTTCAAACGCGGCGATCTCTTCTTTCATATCTACAAGATAGTCGATATCGTCGAGTCCGTTTGCCAAACAATGTTTTTTGTATGGATTGATGGTAAAATCAGCCGATTCGCCGGTTGCTTTTATGGTGAATTTCTGATTCTGCAGATCAACCTCGAACTGTGAATTGTTATCGGCTTCGATGGCGGCAAAAATTTTCTCCAGAAATTCAGGAGAAACCACCACAGGAAGGATGCCACTGTTCAGGGCATTTCCCTGAAAAATATCGGCAAAAAAGCTCGAAACAACCACGCGGAAACCATAGTCATAAACAGCCCAGGTTGCGTGTTCGCGGCTCGAACCACTTCCGAAGTTTTTACCTCCCACAAGAATTTTTCCTGAATATTTCGATTGATTCAGCGGGAAATCGGCAATGGGTTGGTTGTTTTTATCGTACCGCCAGTCGCGAAACAGGTTATCGCCAAAACCTTTGCGCTCAACGGCTTTCAGGAAACGGGCCGGAATAATCTGGTCAGTATCAATATTTTCAATTGGCAGCGGAACTGCCGGCGATGTTAATGTTGTAAATTTATCGTAACTCATAGTAAAAAAATTAGAAGCCCCTCCAACCTCTCCCGGTAAAACCGGGAAGGCTTTTGGCACTCCCGAATCTCGGTCAAGATTTGGATATTGGACATTGGTTATTCAAAATTGGATATTAATTATTTTTTGTTTTTGCAATTTCGTCCGAAATCTGGATACCGCTTTTCTCAGCATTTATTCACGGACGATTTTTCTTTTTCCCATTTTTACCCGGGGCGTTGCCCCGGGCTATATTATTTTGCCCTTTCAGGGCTCAAACAATCGCGAATCGTAGGCCAAACCTTCCCCCTTCGGGGGAATTAGAAGGGGGCTCTAAAGAAACTCTCTCGGATCAGTAATCTTCCCTGTTACAGCAGCGGCGGCGGCGGTGAGCGGACTGGCGAGCAATGTACGGGCGCCGGGTCCCTGACGGCCTTCGAAGTTGCGGTTCGAGGTAGAAACTGAATATTTTCCTTCAGGAATTTTATCGTCGTTCATTGCCAGACAAGCTGAACATCCGGGCTGACGCAACTCGAAACCTGCTTCATTCAGAATTTCAACCAAACCTTCAGCAATGATTTGTTTCTCAACAGCACGCGATCCGGGAACAATCCAGGCAGTCACATTATCAGCTTTTTTCTTGCCTTTCACGAAACCGGCAAAAGCACGAAAGTCTTCAATCCGGCCATTGGTGCAACTTCCAACGAAAACATAGTCGATTTTCTTGCCAATCATTTTTTCTCCCTGATCATAGCCCATGTATTTCAGCGATTTTTCGTAGGTCAGCTTATCGCTGCCTGTCAGTTTATTGCTGTTTGGAACATATTGAGAAATGCCTATTCCCATTCCGGGATTGGTTCCGAATGTAATCATCGGCTCAATATTGGCTGCATCATAGAAATATTCAGTATCGAAAACTGCACCATCATCCGATTTCAACGTTTTCCAGTATGCCAAAGCTTTATCCCAATCGGCGCCTTTTGGAGCAAACTGACGGCCTTTAACGTAGTCGAAAGTAGTTTGGTCGGGAGCAATCATTCCGCCACGGGCGCCACATTCGATGCTCATGTTGCAAAGAGTCATACGGCCCTCCATCGATAAACTTTCGATGGCTGTTCCGGCAAATTCCACAAAATGTCCGGTTCCTCCTGAAGTTGAAATCTGAGCGATAACGTATAATGCAATGTCTTTGGCAGTTACACCTTTGTTTAGTTTACCGTTCACCGAAATGCGCATTTTCTTTGGTTTCGGTTGCATGACGCATTGACTCGCGAACACCATTTCAACTTCGCTGGTGCCTATTCCAAAAGCGATTGCTCCGAAAGCGCCGTGCGTTGAAGTATGGCTGTCGCCGCAAACGATGGTCATTCCCGGTTTGGTTAAACCCATTTCAGGACCAATGATATGAACCACTCCGTGGCCTTCGCTTCCCAATCCATGGTAAACAATGCCATGATTGGCGCAATTTTTCTTCAGCATCTCAACCTGGTTTCGCGACATTTCGTCTTTGATACTCAGGTGCTGATCGATGGTTGGTACATTGTGGTCGGGAGTGGCAACAGTTTTCTCCGGACGAAGCACTTTCAATCCACGTTTATCAAGTCCAAGAAATGCCACGGGACTGGTAACTTCGTGAATCAAATGCTGATCGATGTATAAAACACTTGGGCCGCCTTCCACCTCTTTCACCACATGCGAATCCCAAATTTTGTCGAATAAAGTTTTTGCGTTCATTGTTATTTGTTATAGGCCTCACCCCCAACCCCTCGCCAAAAGAGAGGGGAGCTGGCGCTACCATTATTGAATATTATTAATTTTTATATCCTCATTTCTGAAGGCTATTTCTTTTCCGTCCGTAGAAAGAATTTACCTTGATCAGCATTAACTCGCGGACGGTTTTTTCGCTGTTACCATGTCCGTTGGGCTTCGGCGTGAGCTCAGTCGAACGCTAAAGCAGACGGCAAAGGATAGATCGCTTCGATAATAAACTTTCAGTTTTCCTTTTGCTTAATAACGGTTGATCACACTTGACGAACCCGACACTGTTCTGCGATTGAAAACTGCGACTGCGACTTTATTCCTATTCACTCTTGACTTTTCTGGATGCTCCCGGAATTTTGTTGATCGCGTCCAGAAATGCCTCAACCGAAGCGGTAATAATATCGGTGTCGGCTCCAAAACCGTGATAAATATCGTCCTCGTGTTTCACCTGCATGTGAACTTTACCAAGATCATCGCTTCCGCGTGTAATGGCCTGAATCAGGAATTCTTCCAATACTACTTTCCGGTGAATAATTTTCTTCACTGCTTTCAGTGCTGCGTCAACCGGTCCGTTTCCTGATGCAGTGGCATCCAGAATCTCACCGGCAATATTCAGGCGGACATTTGCAATCGGCACCAATCCTTTTCCGGTTACTACCTGAAGGAAATCAAGTTTAATGCGGCGTTCCTTTTGTTTCAGGTCGCCCACCAAAGCAGCAACATCGTCGTCGCGGATATCCTTTTTCTTATCTGCCAGTTTTACGAATTTTTCATACACTTCATCCAGTTTTTCCTTGTCCAGCTCGAAACCCATGATTTCCATCCGGTGCTTCAAAGCAGCACGTCCACTTCTGGCTGTCAGAACGATGCTCGACTCGTTGATACCCACATCATGCGGGTTCATGATTTCATAATTTTCGCGGTTTTTCAACACACCGTCCTGATGAATTCCGGAGGAATGTGCAAAAGCGTTGCGGCCTACGATCGCTTTGTTTGGCTGAACCGGCATGTTCATCAGGTTCGAAACCAAACGGCTGGTTTTGTAAATATTTTTTGTATTGATGTTGGTGTCAATATTCAGAATCGCATAACGGCTTTTCAGGATCATCACCACTTCTTCAAGGGAAGTATTTCCGGCGCGTTCGCCAATTCCGTTGACGGTAACCTCAGCCTGACGCGCACCGTTCATGATTCCGGCGATGGTATT
>JAUYTA010000198.1 GCA_030695265.1 Bacteroidota bacterium | reverse complement strand
GCCACATTTATTTCCAATTCCCTGATGAGTGAATCAGAAACAAACGAATAAAGCATTTCAGGAAAATTTTCCTGCTCCGAACCACCAATTGAGATCATCCGGTAAGTAAACAAGTCGAAAAACTCTCCGTGTGAGCTTTTTAAAGCCGGAATTGCTGTCGATATCTCCTCTTGCTTCAGCTTCAGTAAATCAACGTCAAGATGTTTAATTCTCAAATCAACTAAAACATTTGACACATTAATCATCAGTGGATTACGCGTACATGAAAAGAAGATAATCATCAAACACAAAAGCAAAAAGTATCGTTTCATTTGGTATGTTTTCAGGTAATTACGCTGGATGAGCTTTTTTATTGTCATTTTAAATTTAAAATTCGAGATTTGCAGCAAACAAAACTAAGCCATTCCTGCGTTATATTCGCAGACAACGAAACTGTTTTTTTTAACAGACCAGTTGCAAAGTTTTAATTAATCAGTTTTCAGCCATTTAAACAGAAATAACAATGAAACGAATTATTTTATTTTCAGTCTTATTAACAATAGGATTAACAAGTTGGAGCCAAACAAGGCTAAAACTGTCGTTTACCGGAAGTCCTTCGGTAAACTGGATGAACACCAGCAACCAGTTTGCCGACAAGGAAAAAATAGTGTTAGGATACGATTTTGGCTTAAGCGGTGATATTTTCTTTACCGAAAACGAGCGTTACGCATTAAATACTGGATTACAGATTTTAAACACTGGTGGCTCAATCTCCTATCGCACCGATGCTCCGTTCGAATTTTCAGGTTCAAACCTGCCACCGTCAACCAAAATCAGGTATCGCCTTCGTTACGTCGAAGTTCCTCTGACCATAAAACTTAAAACCGATCAGTTTCACCGCACCAGGTACTGGGGGCAATTCGGGATGTCAACCATGATTAACATCGGGGCCAATGGCGACAGCAGCGATGGAACATTTAAAAAAGACAATATCCACGATGAAATTAACATGTTCAATGTTGCAATGAATGTGGGGCTTGGTTTCGATTTTGATTTGGGAGGAAACAATTCATTGTCGGCAGGGTTGATTTTTCACAATGGTTTGACAGATGTAACAACCGACAATACCTTCACCGATAAAACAATTATCAACTCGCTGAAAATTAGGCTCGGACTGATCTTTTAATATGATTGTCCGTTTGCATACCTATTTGGCATTTTGTGTCAGTCAGTTGTGGTCATTCAATTGTCATTCAGTTGTCATTTTCCGGCAACTTAATGACTACCAAATGACAATTGAATGACTTTTATAACATTGGGTAATATTAAGGATATGCATTTATTTTAATAAACAGAAACATGAAAATCGCAATTGCCCAGCTCAACTATCACATCGGTAATTTTGAACTGAATACTTCTAAAATCATTGATTGTATCAATAAGTCAAAGGCTGCAGGAGCTGATCTGGTTGTCTTTTCAGAACTTTCGGTAACAGGTTATTACCCACACGATTTGCTTGAACGGAAAGAATTCGTTGAGCAATCGTACCTGGCTATTGACCAGATCGCTACCTGTTGCAACGGAATTGCTGCCATTGTTGGCGGTCCGAGTATCAATCCTGAGCCCCGTGGCAAAAAGCTATTCAATTCGGCATTTTTCATGTACGACGGAAAGGTTCAACAAACAGTAAACAAATCACTGCTTCCGACTTACGATATTTTTGATGAATACCGGCATTTTGAACCCAACAAACAGTTTTCGGTTTTCGATTTCTGCGGAAAAAAGCTGGCAATTACCATTTGTGAAGATCTTTGGGACGAGCAGGAAACGCAAAACGAGTTTGGCCGCGAAAAACTGTATCAACTTTCGCCATTGAAAGAATTATCGGTTTTAAATCCTGATTTGGTGATCAATCTTTCCGCATCGCCATTCTCTTATAATCAGGAAAACTGGCGTAAAAATATCCTGATCAAAAATGCCATAAAATATCGATTGCCCATTTTGTATGTCAACCAGGTGGGCGCTCAAACAGAACTGGTATTTGACGGCGGATCTTTCTTTCTGGACAAAAACGGTATAATTCAGGAGGAATTGAACTATTTTGAAGAAGACTTCCGGATAATTGATACCGAAATTCCTTCAGGAAATCTTCAGCCCAAAACCGAAACCATCGAAAAAATCCATCATGCGCTGGTTCTTGGCATCCGCGATTATTTCAAAAAAATGGGTTTCAAAAAAGCCACGCTGGGATTATCCGGAGGAATTGATTCGGCTCTGGTGCTTGTTTTGGCTGTAGAAGCGCTTGGTAAAGAAAACGTGCGCGTTTTGTTGATGCCATCGCGCTTTTCTTCGGATCACAGCGTAAACGATGCTTTGCAACTGGCCGAAAATCTGGGCATTCAGTATGAAACCATCCCGATTCAACCGATGGTGGATAGTTTTGAGCGCAGCCTTTC
>JAUYTA010000194.1 GCA_030695265.1 Bacteroidota bacterium | reverse complement strand
AGGCCATTATAAACTACGAAAGGGCAAAATTGCTTTCGCCTGACGACGAAGACATCGACTTTAACCTTGAGGTCGCCAACCAAAACGTAGTTGACTCGATTCAGGAGCTGCCCGGAATATTTATTATCAGGTGGTGGAATTCGATCGTCAACAGCCAAACTACCGACACATGGGCGTTCATCAGTATTGTAAGCTTTCTGTTGTTTTTAACCTTGGCAGGAATGTACTTTTTCGCCCGATCGGGCGATTTGCGGAGAGTCGCATTTTGGACTGCCTGCTTTTTGATCGCGATTTCAATCTTTAGCTGGTCGTTTGCCGCCAAACAAAAAAGCTGGCTTGTCAACCATACTTATGCCATTGTAATGCAGCCAACAGTTACCGTAAAAAGCTCTCCCTCGGAAAAAGGAACCAATTTGTTTGTAATTCACGAAGGTTTGAAAGTTAAAATTACCGACAAACTGGGAGATTGGCTCGAAGTTCGCCTGGCTGATGGCAACAAAGGATGGCTTTTAACCGAATCAGTAGAAAGAATATAATTAATGGAATTCATTGACAACCATTTCCTTTAACGGTTGTTAATAACCTTAAAATTTAGAACTATGGCTTATAATTTACTGAAAGGCAAACGGGGAATAATTTTTGGAGCCCTGAATGCCGATTCTATTGCGTGGAAAGTTGCTCAAAGAGCATTCGAAGAAGGTGCATCCTTTACCCTGTCAAACACCGGAGTAGCAATGCGCATGGGCGATACGGCCAAACTGGCTGAAGCATGCAACACAGTTGCGATTGAAGCCGATGCAACCAGCGTTGAAGATTTGGAAAACCTTTTCAAACAATCCATGGAAGTGCTGGGAGGCAAAATCGACTTTGTACTGCATTCGATCGGAATGTCGCCAAATGTCCGCAAAGGCCGTCATTACAGCGATTTAGACTATAATTATCTGACAAAAACGCTTGACATTTCAGCGGTTTCGTTTCACAAAGTATTGCAGGTTGCACGTAAGCTGGATGCCATCAGTCAGTGGGGTTCGGTGGTTGCCCTGTCGTATGTGGCTGCTCAACGTACTTTTTACGGATACAACGATATGGCCGACGCAAAAGCATTGCTTGAATCGATTGCCCGCAGTTTCGGATACATTTACGGACGCGAACGCAACGTGCGAATCAACACGATTTCGCAGTCACCAACCTTGACCACAGCAGGAGCCGGAGTAAA
>JAUYTA010000184.1 GCA_030695265.1 Bacteroidota bacterium | reverse complement strand
AATCAACACCTTTTTCATAAGAAAATGAGTTTCCGGCAATTACTTCCTTACCGCTAATACCATAAGCAACATAAGGTCCAAATCCAAGCATTACAAATCCGTTGCCCAAAGCACCTTTGTAAACCAAATTCAATGGTACTTCAATATAATTAAGCTTGATTTCATCTGTAATTTCGCTGCCCAAAATAGTTTTGGTGTTTTTAGCGCCTTTTATCGCAAACATCAATCCGGGTTGAAAATAGAATTCAGGAGCAATCGGTAACTGAACATTGACACCACCGTGAAATCCCAGCAGCATGTCGTTATCAAGTTTGTCACCACTTGATAGTTTTCCGTTCAGATTCTGAAAATTTACTCCACCTAAAACGCCAAATGACATTTTACCTGGTTCCTGTGCAATAGCAAATGACGCTGATAGCGCAAGAATTAATACAATTGATAATAGTCTGTTTTTCATGTTCTAATTTTAAATAGTAATTTCTGTTAATAATTGTTTATTGAATAAATGACAAAATGGTTGTCGTGCTATATGGTTGGTTTATTATCTGACAACACAATAACCCGACAGATTTGAAAACTGCGACTGCTAACTGCGACTTAGTTGCCAGCTTCTTTTTCAGCGTCAGCTTTCATTTTTTCATTGGCAGTAATCAAAAATTCAACCCTGCGGTTTTGACTACGTCCATATTCAGTATCGTTGTCATATTTTGGAGCAGATTCTCCAAATCCGTTAATCCTTAAACGGCTGTAACTGATTCCCTTGCTGGTAAGATATGCCGACACTGACCCTGCACGTTGTTCAGAC
Organism: Bacteroidota bacterium; assembly: GCA_030695265.1. Lineage (GTDB taxonomy): Bacteria > Bacteroidota > Bacteroidia > Bacteroidales > Prolixibacteraceae > Aquipluma. The sequence continues at coordinate 1,288 of JAUYTA010000184.1, read as the reverse complement.
AACTTTTTGTTATATGCATCACTACCTTTACTATCGGTATGTCCCTGAATTTCAATATCCGTATCAGGATAAACATTCAGAACCTTTACCAGTTTATCAAGGTTGTTTTTTGCATCAGACGAAAGGTTCGAGCTATCAAATCCAAAAAGCACATTGCTGCTAAATTCAACAACAATACCTTCACCTACGCGTTCAACTTTTGCATCGGGTACGGCCTTCTCAATTTCCTTGGCCTGTTTGTCCATTTTATGACCGATTATAGCTCCGGTAGCACCTCCAACAGTAGCGCCTATAATGGCGCCAAGTCCGGTATTACCTGCTGCCCTTCCAATTACGGCACCCATTGCACCGCCTGCAACAGCTCCAACAGCTCCGCCTTTTTGCGTTTTATTTAACGATGCACAACTGGAAAATAATAAAGCGATGCTCAAAATCATGATTGTAGCAATTCTAGTTTTTTTCATAATAAATGAATTTAAATTTCTAAATGTCTTCAATTTTGTTCTGACAAATATATAGTGTTTCAAATGTATAGAAGTTACATAACTTTTGATAAGAGTTACATTATTCACACTTTTTGAATTGTGTGAATAATGTAACTCTTTCTAATAATTGTGTAACGTATTCTAGTGCTGATAACCTCATCTTTGTGGAGTGAAAACTATTTCACTCCTAAATATAATGAAATGAACACTAATGAAATCAAAGGCAACTGGAACAAACAAAAAGGCAAACTCAAACAGAAATTTGCAGTTTTAACCGACAATGACCTTTTTCTTGTAGAAGGCAAGAACGAAGAACTGATGGGAAGACTTCAGGCAAAACTTGGAAAAACAAAAGAAGAAATACATAAAATAATTTCAGAACTTTAATGAGTTTATAAATACTAAAAATCACACTATGAGAAAATTACTTCTACTATCATTGATTTTAGCTTTTACAGCTAGTTCATTTGCTCAGACCTCCGATAAAAAATGGGGACTGGGTTTGGGCGTTGGCGTTTACGGAACAGTTACCGATAACGGTGGCCTTGGTTTTATGCCGGAATTGTATTTAAGCAGGTACCTCAGTCCACGTTTAGACCTGATGCTTAAAACTGACATGGGTTTGTTCAGATCCGATCTGTTAAGTACACTCGATTTAGTGAACCCTTTCCTGAATCTACGTTTCAAGTTCAGCGATGAAACAAAAAATTTCCGCCCTTATCTTTTTGCAGGTCCAGGTTTATTATGGGACAATCAGGAAAAAGGATTGAACTTCGATGCAGGTCTTGGCGCCAAATATTATT
>JAUYTA010000173.1 GCA_030695265.1 Bacteroidota bacterium | reverse complement strand
CAAGCTCTGTTATTTCGCAGTCTATTTTTACAAACCCATTTTGGCGGTTATATTTAATGGCATTGCTAACGAGGTTGAGCAGAACCTGCTTTAACCGCTGGCGGTCTGCTTTTACAAAGAGTTTGTTAAGAGCGACTACTTCCAGTGTTATTTGTTTCTTTGCTGCCAGCGGGCTGACAATATCCAGCATCTCCTTAATAAGATGGCACATTGCGATTGGTTCCAAAGAGAGCGAAATATGGCCTGCTTCAATTTTCGAAATATCCAATACTTCGTTGATCAGATCAAGCAGGTGTTTTCCGCTTTTCATGATGTGGTCAACTCCTTTTTTATGGGCTGGTTTAAGTTCGCCCATATCCATCAACTGGGCAAAACCGAGAATTGAATTCATGGGAGTGCGAAGTTCGTGGCTCATGCGCGACAGGAACTCGCTCTTGGCAATATTTGCCTGCTCCGCTTCGGATTTTGCAATTGAAAGTTCCTGTTCAATTTTTTTTCGCTCGGTAATATCAACAGACACTTCTGCTGCCAGCCATTTACCTTCATTATCTTTGAACGGAATTGTGGTTATTTGTACCGGCCTGTTATTTTCAAATGGGAAAATAGATTCATATACCACACTAGATTCCGTCTCAATGGATTTCCGCATAAGACATTCAGGACAGGCTTCATTGGTTCCTTTAAAATACTCATAACATTTCCTTCCGGAATAATTACCATACATTTTCTGAAGGGCCTGACTCACATAATAAAGGTTGTAATCAATATCAACGATGTTCAAACCGGTTTTTGTAGCCCCAAAAATGTAATCAACCTGTTGCTGTAATTTATGAATTTCTTCTTCTGCTTGTTTGCGTTCGGTAATATCTTGCTTGATAGCAATGAAACGGGTGATCTCTCCGTTCTCATCCTTTAATGGTGTAATCGTCATCTCCTCGGTGTATTCGCTGCCATCTTTCCGCTTATTGATCATTTCACCGTGCCAGACTTTACCTGTAAGTATGGTGTCCCATAGGTTCTTGTAAAAAGCAGCATCATGTTTTCCGGATTTTATTGTACGCGGATTTTCCCCTGTGACTTCTTCAAGTGTATAACCTGTTAATTTAGTAAAGGCGGGATTAATCCATTCTATTGTTCCTGAAATGTTGGTTATCACAATAGCATTGGCGGCAGCGTTTAATGCAGTGCTTTGGATTATCACTTGTTCTTCTTTCTTCTTTCGCTCTGTAATATCACGAATGATACCTATGTAATACTTTCCTGTTGATATTTCCCATTCTGCCAGTGATAGATCCAACGGAAAAACATTTCCATTTTTATGCAGTCCTTTCAACTCAACTGTTTTTCCAATGACATGCTTTTCGCCACCTAATTCGAGGCGTTTCATACCTTTGATATGATCTTCCCTGTATTCCAGAGGAATTAAAAGAGTTAAAGATTGTCCAATAATCTCAGACTCTTTATAACCAAATAATTTTTCTGCAGCCTGGTTCCATCCAATAATAGTTCCGGTACTTCCAGCAGAAACAATAGCATCGGGTGTAGTTTCAGCAATAGATCTGAATTTTCCTTCACTGTCAAGTAACCTCTTTGATGTTTCAAATTCCTTAAGGTAAAATTCCAGGCGTTGCTGTTTCCAGATAAAACCAAAACCGCCACCTATTACAATGAGCAGCAAACCGACAAGGATTACAATAACCGAAAGTCGCTCTTTCAATGGTGCATACGCTTCGGCCTGATCCATACAGGCAACCATAAACCATGGAGAACCATGTATGGCACGTATTGCAGCAATTACAGGCACACCGCGATAATCGGGCGCTTCAACGATGCCTTCTTCCCCCTGTGCCGCTTTAACGGCAGGAATGGATTTTGTGCCATTTATCGGTACACGCAGATTTAACGCTGCATTTTTCTGAAACTTCAGCTCATTAAGAAAAACAACTTCATCCCCTTCGCGGCGAAGTATCAATGTTTCGGATGTTTTACCTGGTGTGGGCCAGTCTGATATGAGAGGATAAAGATAATGTCCGGGATCAATTTGTAAGACCAGAATTCCTAATACACGGTTACTGTCTTGCCCATCAATAATCGGTGCCAGTACTGCAAGGTAGATTTTCTTATTGTATTCATTTCTGTAAAAATCTACGAAAGTGGTTTGTTTCGATTTAATAACTGCGGAACATGAACGGGAAATAATAGATTCAACAGGTATGATTGAAGAAGGAATTGACAGGCGCTCAACTCCATTTACATCCATCAGAAAGACTTTTTCATAACCATAATGTTCTTTTATTTTTTGCAGCCAAATATGAATTTGCATTTTGGCATCTGCATCATTTGGCTTCTTAAAGTACTGTTGTGCAAGCGAAGAAAATAGATTGTTTTTATAAAATATTGAAACATCTCCAAGCCGTTCTTCTCTCCACTCCATAATCTGTTTTACTTTCAGATCGGCAATAACTGAGAGTTCCTGATCGATCTGAACCCGGTAACTTTTTACCGTATATCCATAATACAGATAGCCAACTGTAAGATTGATTGCAGCAAGGATTAGGAATCCTGCAAGAAAGAATGTGGTAGGCTTTATTTTTTTCTCAAATAGTTTCATGCTATCTCTTTTATGGTATTTTAAATATGCTTGTAAAAAAAGTGATAATGCGACAAAAGTCAGCCGTTATTTTATGACAGACTGACTGCCTATTTCCTCTTCATATCCATTTCGTCCGCAATGTGGTTTTCGTCTTGAAAAACCGTGTTGCGCGGACGGGTATTGGTAATCCGCCTTTCATCCGTCAGCTGAAGCTGACGGCAAAGGATATGGCGTAACTAATTATCAGAGTTTTATCCTTTGCCGTCACATTTATGTGACGGGTATGAAGATTCCCATTTTGTTGGGGCATTATTTAAGGGTCGCCAAAAAAAGTTATACATTTATTCTGACGAGGTAATGAAAATAATTAAAGAGGAACAAGATTATTCCCTGAATTAATTCCCGTTTCTAAAAAAAATAGATTTCATAGTCATTAGTTTTTTTCGATTTCTACTCCGCCGCGTTCAACAGCGGCTTTTTTAATTCTCAGAGCCAATTGAGTGGTTGATCTTCCGTTGAGTGATTCACGTACCGTGACATGACTAACCTTAAATATTTTCATCAGCTCTTTCTTTTCTCCGTGCATTACTAAAATTTTACTCATTGTTTTAATTTTTTTTTTGCGTTAACTTTGAAACGACTTTCGATATTGAAAGTTTTTTCAAAATTAATAGATATATTTCAATTATGCAAGAAAATACGAGAGATATTTCAGCTATTAAATCAAGAATCTTACAATATGCTGAAAAACAGCATATTTCAAAGTATGAATTGTACCAAAAAACAGGGATATCTAATGGAGTTTTCTCTCAAAAAGGTGGAATATCAGAAGATAATCTATTGAAATTTCTCTCGCACTATAATAGCGTGAGCGAAAAATGGTTACTCACGGGTAGGGGGCAGATGATTGAAGAAACTATACCGACTCAGGATAATAATAATACGAACAACTGCCAACTTGATTTAATTGTCAAATTGTCGGCGGAGAATGCGCTGTTAAAAAAAGAAAATGAAGAATTAAAGCTTAAAAAAAGATGAAAACCCTTCTAAACTGTCTATTGCTTCAGAACCTTAACGTTTTTTCGCTGTAAAAACAGCTATTTATATGTATATCAATTACTTATATTGAATTAAAGTTATTCTAATGTATATCAAATATGGTATTAAAGGGTATCCAATTGGCTAATAAATGGCATATTTTAAGAATTAAATGACACTAAAGGATATTCAATCTAATGATTTTTGACCCCAATTTGACCCTAGTTTGACCCTAACTCTTGTACAAATCGTATTTTAAGCAAAAAACAGCGGTTTGGTACAGCCACAAAATAGGAGGCACAACTACCCAGTAAACCTACCCATATAGGCATAAAAAAAATAGGCCGTTTTTAGCCTGTTTACCCTGTATTATCAAGTATTTAGCGTATATAGTTCACCTAATTAACCCCGGTGTTTAAATGTCAACAAAATGCCCGTTCAAAATTAAAGCACCATGTAAGTAAATTTCATGTTTTGTACAATTTGTTTTTCGCTTCGTTTTGGTAACAATCACATATACAGTTATTTCAATCATTTGTTTTTGTGCAATTTGTTTTTACCCCCTTAATTTCATCATCTCATCCACCACCTTCAAAAACTCCACAACATCCAGCGGTTTTGTCAAATAATTTTTAGCTCCGGCTTTCATCAGCTTTTCTATTTGTTTTGTCATCGCATCGGCGCTTATGACTACAACCGGAATAGCTGCTGTTTTCGGTCCGGCCTGAAGAAGCTTTAACACTTCACCGCCGTGAACATCGGGCAAATCGAGATCGAGAAGAATTAAATCTGGTGCAAAATCATTTGCAAGTTTAACTGCATTTTTGCCATACATTTCGGTAATCAAACGGATTGACGGGCGGTGAGCCTCCAGAATCTGTTCAACCAATTGTATGTTGGATACATTATCTTCGATATATAAAACTGTTCCGGTTAAAACAGCTTCTTCAGAATCCGGTTTTATCTGTTCCATTAACTTTTCATACCGGTCAACCTGGCTTTCGACCCGCGGCAGTTCAATCCAAAATGTACTTCCTAAACCTAATTCGCTTTCTACTCCTATCGATCCGTGCATGGCTTCGATCAGTTTTTTGGCGACTGCCAATCCAAGCCCTGTTCCTTCGGTTTCGGTTTTCTCCGCCCCAATCCGTTCGAAAGGCGTGAATATCTTTTTAATATCCTCCGGAGTGATGCCTGCCCCGGAGTCAGATATACTGATTCGGACAGTGGGATTCAGCTTTTCTGCAAGCTCTGTTATTTCGCAGTCTATTTTTACAAACCCATTTTGGCGGTTGTATTTAATGGCATTGCTAACGAGGTTGAGCAGAACCTGCTTTAACCGCTGGCGGTCTGCTTTTACAAAGAGTTTGTTAAGAGCGACTGCTTCCAGTGTTATTTGTTTCCCTGCTGCCAACGGGCCAACAACATCCAACATCTCCCTAACAAGATGGCACATTGCGATTGGTTCCAATGAAAGTGTAATATGCCCCGCTTCAATTTTCGAAATATCCAGCACTTCATTGATCAGGTCGAGCAGGTGTTTCCCGCTTTTCAGGATGTGGTCAACACCTTTTTTGTGGGTTGGAGTGAGTTCGCACATATTCATCAACTGGGCAAATCCTAGAATTGAATTCATGGGAGTGCGAAGTTCGTGGCTCATGCGCGACAGGAACTCGCTCTTGGCAATATTTGCCTGCTCCGCTTCCAGTTTGGCCTGTTTAGCTTTATCTTCTGCCTGTTTTCGAACAGTTATGTCGATGATGTTTGTAAGTACCATCATTTCACCGTCCATTTCAATGGGGGTCAACCCTATCTCAACAGGGAACTGTGAACCATCTTTTTTCAATGCAAACAAATCGCGGCCTGCCCCCATTTTTCGATTCTCCGGATTTGCATAAAAACTATTCATTCTGGTCGAATGTTCCAGGCCTTCTATTTTTGGCATCAACTTACTTATATTCGCCCCAATTAGTTGGCTGATATCATGTCCAAAATATACTTCAGAAGCATGGTTCGCCAGACGGATTGTACCTTTTGAATCAACCAATAAAATTGAATAAGGCGATGATTCGTAAACCAGCCGGATACGTTCCTCTGCCTGGCCGCGTTCTTCAATTTCTTTTTGCAGGATCAGGTTTATTTCCGCAAGCTCTTCGGTCCTTTTTTCTACTTTTTGTTCAAGCTCTGAGTTTAACAGGCGTATTTCTTCCTCTGCAAGTTTACGTTTATTATTATTTTCAATAAATTCAATGCCAAAGGAGATATCCATAGCCAGTTCATCAAGCAATTTTACCTCTGCATCGTCAAAGAAAAAAGATTCGCTTGCATAGAGATTAAGTGTTCCAATCGTTCTGCCAAAAACTATAAGTGGAAAAGCTGCAGATGATTTATAGCCAAGCTTTAACGCGTTTTCGCTCCACGGGATCATTTCTGGATTGTTAGCTATGTCGTTGGCTAAATAATGATTGCCTGATTTTACTGATCTCCCGATGGGTCCATTTCCCAGAATTTCATCGTTTAGATTAATATTGATAGTTTTCAGGTAATCTTCTGTATATCCTGCCGATGCAACCGGGTTTACTTTATTTGTTCGCGGGTCCAACATTCCAATCCATACCATTCTGAATTTCCCGTCTTCAACTGCAATCCGGCATACTTTCTCAAAAAGTGTCTGCTTATCCTGTTTGTCCTGAACACGGACAATTGCCTGGTTGATGTTGCTTAAAACGGCATAAATACGGTTTACTTTCTGTAGTTCTTCTTCAGCCTGTTTGCGCTTGGTGATATCATAGAATCCCGAGATGATCAGGGGTTCACTTCCAAATATCAGGATTTGAAATGAAGCAAGAGCCCAGAATAACCGGCCATCTTCTTTTTTTAAATGCATTTCACGATCGTTCAGCGAACCACCGTTTGCCAGCGCTTTTAAAATTTCATTCCGATCATCTTTATTAGCATAGAAATCATGTGCTTTTTTTCCAATGATTTCTGATGTTGAAATATGGAAGAGCTCGCCAAGGATATTATTAGCAAGAACAACAACACCATCAGATAAGCTGGTTAACGACAAAGGCACAGGTGAAGCTTCAAAAATCGTTTGAAAACGTTTCTCGCTCTCTTTTAATTCTGATGTTAACTGTTCAGCTTTTTGCTTGGCCTTGTTTTCAGTATTGATGAGGGACCTGGCAAGAAAAAACAACAGCAAACTAATTAATATTCCACCGAAAAAGACTGTCCATGCGCTGATGTAAGCGATGAACTTGTTTCCAGCCCTTTGTGTAAATACCAATGTCCATCGGTGGCCATTGAAATCAACCGGAACTTGAATGGAGAAGCGGATATTCTCCGAAACGTTTTGTTCGTCCGGGGCATGAGATTCAAAAAGCATAGATTGGGGCGTACATTCCATGCCATCAAATATATACAGGAAATTTATTTTGTTTTTCTGTAGTCTCCATTCTCCTAAAATACCAGTAATCAGGTCATCCAACCGGTAGTGGCATGAAATCCAGCCTGATATGGCATGGCGGCGTTGTTCAACGGTATTGGTTGGTGCACCTTTACGATAAACGGGTACAAACATGATATTGCCTAACAGCATATCAGGCCCGGTTTCATGTACGAATGTTACTCTCCCCGAGAGAGCGGCAACATTTTTATCGCGTGCGCGTTCCATGGCTTCCCTGCGCATGGGCTCCGAAAACATGTCATATCCAAAAGCACTCAGGTTGCTACCGGAAAAAGGTTCAAGAAAAACAATGGAAGTATAGGTTTCGCGCCTGCCTTCAGGTTTTACCGTGTAATCAGGAAAACCTTCACTCCTGATTTTTCGGATATGTTGTTGCAGCTTGTTCTCTGGTACTATTAACGAAAACCCTGTACCCTGTATCCCAGGCAAATTTAAACTTAACTTCGAATCATCGATAAAAGTCTTCCATTCCTCCCTCGTTACCGTATCAGATGAACTTATAAAAGCAGCGCCGCTTCGAAGTACCTGGGCATGGGCATGTAACTGATTGTTTATTTTGCTGCTGATTTCATTGCATGAATAGGTAAATTCATTTTTAGCAATGCGATCAAGATCTGACTTTATATAATAGGTTGCATAAATTGTGACGAAGAAACCTGTTATCAACAACGCCCCTGCCACCCAAATTCTTTTTTGTTTCATTGTGTAAGTTCTAATATCTAAAATTAAATTCTTTTCCCCTACTTCATTTTCAATCCTATTTTATTATTCCGAATTATTACTCAACGAATGTGAATTTGGGGATTTGCAAATAATTTCCTGTGTTATAACGATTTAGTTAAGAATATGGTTCATTTCACTCTGGCTTTTTCTCATTCCATTCAAACAATCTCCCCTGCCAGGTATCCCGTTCAACCAGCAACTTTTCAAGTTTGGCGGTGAATTCGAAATTTTTCAGTCCCCAACGTGGTGCTACAAGTAATTCGTCGGGAGCTTCGCTCACAAACCGTTCAACAACAATTTCAGGATTAAGTAATTCCAGGTATTTCACAACCAGTTCCAGATATACTTCAATGGTAAACATCGGGAACTGCTCCGGATCTTGAAGGTATTCGCGGTACATCCGGGTACCTTTATGTATTTGCAACTGATGCAATTTCAGGTTTTCAACCGGAAGTTGTGAAATTACTCTTGCCTGATCGAGCCAGTCGGCTTCCGTTTCGCCGGGCAAACCCAAAATCAGGTGTGCGCAATTGTGGATATTTCTCTGTGCGGTTTCTTTCAAAGCCCAAACTGATTCCTCAAAACTATGTCCCCGGTTCATCTTTTCAAGGCTTGAATTCAGATGCGATTCAATACCAAATTCAACCATGATGTAATGTTCTTCAGCCAACAACTGAAGGTAATCAAGAATTTCAGGAGTGATGCAATCGGGACGGGTAGCAATTACCAAACCAACAACTTCAGGATGATCCAAAGCTTCGCCATACAGGGCTTCCAGGTTTTCGAGCGGGGCATAAGTATTGCTGTATGCCTGAAAATAGGCCAGATATTTCATTGAATTGTATTTCCGGGAGAAGAATTGAATCCCTTCATTCAGTTGACTTGTGACACTTTTCCCCAGATTGCAATATTCGGGTGAGAAGGTCAGGTTATTACAATACGAACAGCCTCCGCTACCTCTTGAGCCATCGCGGTTTGGACAGGTAAATCCTGCATCAATCGAAATCTTTTGTACCCGGCCGCTAAACTTTCTCCTGAAATAGCCCGAAAAGTCATTGTATCGTTTATCACTTCCCCACGAATACCGGTTCATCCTGTAATATTTAAATTCAGTGGCAAAAGTAGTCCATTTTGGCTGGCATTGAAATCCAACCATTGGTATTCAAAAATTGATTTCCAGCCCCTAAAATCGTTGGTACATTTTCCGAATTATTTTGCCAAAATGTTAAAACAACAAATTTCACGACAAAAACCAGTAATAATAATTTAATAATCAAATATTTAACCACTATTACCGAGATTCGGAATTGTTAAAAACTAGTTTAAAACTTTTTAAAGGCCGCAACATTGACGTGTCGTTTCTAAAAATTGATTTCTTAAATTTAAACATCTCAAAAACTTAGCTATGTTTAAACCAGAAGATATCAGGCAGATTGCCGCACGGGGAAGTCAGATTGAAATAGTTGAGCAACAAATCAAAAATTTCAAACATGGTTTCCCTTTCCTGAAAATAACAGAAGCAGCAAGCAATCACCACGGACTTATCAAATTGTCCGGCATCGAAATTGAAAAATATGTAACCATTTTTGAAGAAAAAGTTCAGAATGGAATTGAGTTGTTGAAGTTTGTTCCTGCTTCAGGAGCAGCCAGTCGAATGTTCAAATCGCTTTTCTCTGCCCTTGAAGATTTTCAAAAAGGGAAAGAACATTCAGAAGTTATTAAAGACAAAGAAGTTGCCCTGTTTCTGGATCAACTCAGCAGATTTGCTTTTTATGACGATTTGAAACAACTCGCAACAAAAGAAAATATTGACATTGAAGAAGTTCCGGCAAAAAAACTGTTGGAATGGGTGCTTTTGGAACAAGGTTTAAACTACGGAAACCTTCCCAAAGGATTGTTGAAATTTCATTCTTATCCTGATGGAAACCGCACCCCGCTTGAAGAACATTTCGTTGAAGGTGCATTTTATTCAAAAAACAGTTCATCGGTGGTTCACCTTCATTTTACGGTTTCGCCTGAACATCAGCTTATTTTCGAAAATCATGTTGCCGAAATTCTGCCAAAATACGAACAATTCTTCGGCGTAAAATATCAGGTCGGATTTTCGCAACAAAAGCCGGCAACCGATACCATTGCAGTTTCTCCTGACAATGAACCATTCAGGAACAATGACGGTAGTTTACTTTTCAGACCAGCCGGACACGGCGCTTTGCTCGATAATCTGAACGAACTTGATGCCGACATTATTTTCATCAAAAACATCGACAATGTAGTTCCCGATCAATTTAAAAAACCAACCATCGATTATAAAAAAGCACTTGCCGGGGTTTTGCTGAGCCTTCAGGAACCAATTTTTCATTATCAGAAAACATTGAAAGAGCATCATTACAGTTCGCTCGAAAGCGCTTTTTATGCCGAAGCCGCCAATTTTCTGGAAAATGTTCTGAATATTGCTCCTCCACAAAACCAGTATTACAGCGAGAAGGAAGAATTGTACCACTATTTCAACCATAAATTCAACCGGCCAATAAGAGTTTGCGGAATGGTTAAAAACCTGGGAGAACCAGGTGGAGGTCCGTTCTTTGCACAAAATAGTGACGGATCGGTTTCCCTTCAGATTGTTGAAAGTTCGCAAATTGATTTCAAAGATCCGGATCAGGCAAAAATTGCACACCATGCAAGCCATTTTAATCCGGTTGATTTGATATGCGCGACTAAAAATTATCAGGGAGAAAAATATAACCTTGAGGATTACAGCGATCCTGAAACCGGCTTTATTTCCATCAAATCGAAAGACGGAAAGGAATTGAAAGCTCAGGAACTGCCCGGATTGTGGAACGGCGCAATGTCTGACTGGAACACACTTTTCGTTGAAGTTCCGGTCGAAACTTTCAATCCGGTTAAAACTGTTAACGATCTTCTAAGAAAAGAGCACCAGTCAAATTGACTCAAATCGAAAAGTATTCTTAAATTTGCAACCTTTTAATTAGAGCTTATGAACGAGGACGCCAGAGATAGAGACATTGAGGAAGATGATTTCCGGGAGGCGATAACACGTTTCAATAAAATGGTTAAAAATGAAACCTCCGACTACTTTGATGTATTTGAGGTTGAAGGAATTATAGACCATTTTCTGGAAGAAGGAGAAATTTTACTTGCCCATCAGGCAGTAGAAACCGGCTTGAAAATCCATCCGGGAGCTATTTCCATTCAGATTCGCAAAGCTCAGGTACTGATGCATGAAGGAAATCTGGAAGAATGTCTGGAACTGTTGAGTGTTGCCGAGAAAATTGAAACCACCAATCCTGAACTTTATCTTACTAAAGGCGCTGCTCTGAACTTGCTGGGCGATGTAAACGAAGCAATTAAAGCCTACGAACATGCGCTGAC
>JAUYTA010000170.1 GCA_030695265.1 Bacteroidota bacterium | reverse complement strand
CTTACTTTTCCATTCGATGAAAAGTAAGCAAAAATCTTGTCAAAACGAACCCTCAGCCGGGCGTTTTGACGGCCTGCGCACTCACTTCGATTTGAAGCATATCACAGACAAGCTTGAAAAACGATTATTATATAAAACGAGAGCTGTTAAAATGAATAATATCAAATTATCCTTTATTTGCTTTTAAAAACGAATAAAACCCCTCTCACAGGCTTGCCATGAAAGGGGTTTTCGTAATTCAATTTTTTTTGAATTCTTATTCAGGTTTTGGTTTAAAAATAATATCCACCACATCGGCTTTTGATACAAACGATTTTACAAATTGCTGAACTTTGGTTGTTGTCATATTTTCAAGAATTTTCTCGAAATTTTCAGGAGCAGCCGGATTTACTGAATAGGTGTAATAGCTGTTCAATGCCTGCATCCAGTAATTGTTGTGCAGTTTCGATTGTTCCCTGTTTTTCTGAAGGTTTTTCACCACTTTGTCCAAATCTTCTGCTGTGGGACCTTCCGCTGCGATTTTGTCGATTTCGCGGTAAATGATTGATTTCAGGTGCTGTGCTTTTTCAGGATCGGTGTCGAACGTCATGCCAAGACTTTTCTCCTCTTTCGGAAATTTACTATAGCTTGTTGATACCCTAACCCCATAAGTTCCGCCTTCTTTTTCGCGTATTTCTTCGAGGTAGCGAAGGTTCAGTATGTCACGAAACACACTCAGGGTAAGGTTTTGTTCAGGAGCATATTCCATTTTAGCATCAAAATTAATTGAAACGGTTGCTTTTTTTACTTCCAGTGGAATTTCGATTTCGCGAACTGTTTTGCCTTTTGGTCCTTCCACATTGCGGTCAACCCATGTTTCTTTGCGTGGTAAATTGGTCAGCGAACCGATGTATTTCTCAGCCATTGTACGTGCAGTTTCTTCATCAATATTACCCACAATGAAATAGGTGAAATCACCGGCGTCAATAAAACGGTCTTTGTAAATGGTTTCCATTTGTTCCAGCGAAATTTCATCGAACATTTCCGGGGTCATTAATTTGGTTCGCGGACTTTTGCTGGTCATGATCAGTTGCAGCGAGTCGCTCATTATTTTCTGCGGATTGTTTGCCATGTTTGCAACAAATGCTTTGTACCGGCCAAGCATCGCTTCATAAGCTTCACTGTCGAAACGCGGATTTTCGAATTGCAGGTAAAGCAACTGCATCATGGTTTCGAAATCTTTCGGTGTGCCCGATCCGCTGAAGGTTTCATTCAGGTCAGACAAACTCACATTCAGGCTGACTTTTTTGCCGGTCAATGCTTTCTTCAGGGCAGTTGCATCATAATCACCCACGCCAAATGTTCCGATAAACTGGTTAAGCATCATTGCCGATGCCACTTTGTCGTCGTTAACTTTCGAACTTCCGCCATTACTTTGTGCGATCAGGGTAACCTGGTCTTTTTCGTAGTCGGCCTTGCGGAAAACTACTTTTGTTTCATTGCCCAAAGTCCATTCAACTGCTTCAAATTCAGGAAGTTTTTTTGTGCTTATTATTTTGGAGCC
>JAUYTA010000167.1 GCA_030695265.1 Bacteroidota bacterium | reverse complement strand
TTTACTTTTTTACGGTAATGGTCAATAATCTTGTGATTGAGAATGCTAAACAACCAGGTTTTCGGTGTGCTATCTCCCTTAAATGATTCCGTCTTTTCAGCCGCCGCCAGAAAAGTATCCTGAACAAGATCTTTTGCCAGTTCGCTATCCGACACCTTATGAAATGCCCAGGAATACAGATCAGAAGTGTAGGTTTCGACCCACTCTGAAAGGTTAATTGTTGTCTCCAAAATAATTCTATTTTGACTATCAAAAACGATTATAAAGGTAATAATAATGTGTTTTAATTTTTGAATAGTAATACTTCTATTAATTTCCTGACAAAATCAGAAGTAAAACTTATAGTGTTCTTTGGGTTGGATCAAAATTTTATATCCGGAAATAAATATTTATCGGACACAAAAAAGCCTTCAAAATCAAGCGATTTGAAGGCTTTTTTAAATTATTGGTGACCCAGTTGGGATTCGGACCCAAGACCCCATCCTTAAAAGGGATGTGCTCTACCAGCTGAGCTACTGAGTCATCCTTATTGTGCCTTTGTTTTTCAAAAGCGGTTGCAAAAATATGTTTTTAAAATTAAAAAATCAACAGGTTTTTGAATATTTTCGAATATAATTCGCAATCAACTGTATTTCAGGCTTCAACAATTACAAAAACAACAATTCACATGAAATCAAGTTTATATTTAATGCCCAAATAGCTTTTTACCTTATTGAAAATGTATTCTGGGCAAACAAATTCCTATTTTCGCTTATAGAATTCAAGGTGATTACGAATAAAGTTACTTTACCCAAAAATCGGAATATACTCCGTTTTAAAACCAAAAAATACTGGTTATGAATATTCAAATGGTTGATCTGTTTACTCAGTATGAAAAAATAAAGGTAGAAATTGATCCTCAGATTGAGAATGTAATTCGTTCTTCTGTCTTTGTGAAAGGTGGAAAAGTGACGGAATTCGAGGAAAACCTAAAAAAATACCTGAATGTTGGACATGTAATTTCATGCGGAAATGGAACTGACGCGCTCCAGATTGCCATGATGGCTTTGGATTTGAAAGAAGGCGATGAAGTAATTACCACGCCATTCACATTTGTATCGACACTCGAAGTGATGGCTTTAATGAAATTAAAACCCATTCTGGTGGATGTTGATCCAAATACATTTAATATCAGGCCAGAACTGGTTAATAGTCACATCGATCACAAAACCAAAGCCATTGTTCCGGTTCATCTGTATGGCCAATGTGCAGATATGGAATCGCTATCTGAAATTGCAGAGGAAAATAACTTATTTGTGATCGAAGATGCCTGTCAGGCATTGGGAACTGAGTATATTTTCAGAAATGGCATGGCTGCAAAAGCCGGCACGATTGGTGATATTGCATCCAATTCGTTCTTTCCGACGAAAAATCTGGGAGCATTTGGCGATGGCGGTGCACTTTTCACTAACAATGATGAACTGGCTCAGACAATGCGTTCAATTGCCAATCACGGAATGAGCAAACGGTATTATTATCAGCAGGTTGGCATGAATTCGAGGTTGGATGCAATTCAGGCTGCCATATTAGATGTAAAACTAAAATACCTTGACCAATTTATCGAAGCAAGACAGGCAGCTGCTGTATTTTATGACCGTGAATTATCCAATATTCCTGAAATATCAATTCCTTCAAGGGTTTTATACAGCACACACAGTTTTCATCAATATACGATCAAGGTGCGCGGAAAACGCGATGAACTTCAGAAGTTTCTTCATTCG
>JAUYTA010000154.1 GCA_030695265.1 Bacteroidota bacterium | reverse complement strand
TCGGGCGAAGGCGCCGATGAAATATTTGGTGGTTACCTGTATTTTCACAAAGCGCCCAATGCACGGGCATTTCATGAAGAAACGGTTCGTAAACTGAGCAAGCTCCATTTGTACGATTGTTTACGTGCCAATAAATCGCTTGCCGCCTGGGGGGTTGAAGGACGTGTGCCTTTCCTCGATAAAGAATTTCTGGATGTGGCCATGCGGATCAATCCTGAAGAAAAGATGGCAAAAAATGGCCGTATGGAAAAATGGATTGTACGCAAGGCATTTGAAGATTATTTGCCCGAGAGTGTTGTGTGGCGCCAGAAGGAACAATTTTCGGATGGTGTTGGCTACAACTGGATTGATTCGCTGAAAGCGATGGTGGCCGAAAAAGTGACCGATGAACAAATGGCTACTGCAAAATTCAGGTTTCCGATCAATACACCTCCATCGAAAGAAGAATATTACTACCGTTCTATTTTTACCGAGCATTTCCCTTCAGATTCGGCTGCAAGTTGTGTTCCTTCGGTTCCGTCAATTGCCTGCAGTACACCAACTGCTCTGGAATGGGATGCCAGCTTTAAGAACAATGCCGATCCTTCAGGCCGTTCGGTGGGCAGTGTTCACCTTGAAGGTTATGTTGCTAAATAAAAATGTTTTTGGTTTCAGTATAAATTTTCTCAGGTTTTAGTTGAAACAGAAGAACCGGGCTTTTTGTCCCGGTTTTTTTGTTGATTAAAGCAAGTATTCCTTGATTAAATTCTTTTATTTTGCATACGATTGAAATTCTTACAATTATTTAAAATTCAGATATGAAAAATGTATTGCTGATTGCTTTTGTATTTGGTCTGTTTGCGTGTTCACAGACACCTGCTTATAAAGTCAATGTGAAATTAGATTCCGCCGAAGGAACCGCCTATTTGAGCCAACGCATCAAAGGTGACTGGATTAATCTTGATTCTGCGGTCATCGTAAATGGTACTTGTCTGTTTAATGGGGTTGTTAAGAATCCTGAAATCTATTATTTGAGTGTCAGTACTAAAAAGGAAAAACTACCATTTTTTCTTGAAAATTCAGTCATTTCAATTTCCGGAAAAGTTGATTCACTGACGATTGCAACAGTTACAGGGTCTGCGGTTCACAACGAATACCAGAACCTTCAGGATAAATTGGACGAACTGGACAAGCAGGGAATGGCATTTTTTGAACAATCAAAAGTGGCAGAAAAATCAGGAGAAAAAGCAAAGGCCGACAGTTTAATGACATTGGCTGAAAATATTTTTGATTCGATTGATAATCAGCAAAAAGACTATATCAAAACGAATCCGGCCTCATGGATTTCACCGTATCTGCTGAGCAGGGTTTATTACGGAATGGAAGCCGACGAATTGGATGGTTACCTGTCGGGATTTGATTCTGCACTTGATTCTGTTGCGACCATTGTCTCAATGAAAGAACGGGTTGCGAAACTGAAAACAGTTGCAATCGGACAAATTGCTCCCGATTTTACCATGAATGATGAAAACGGAAATCCCGTAAAACTGAGTGATATTTATTCAAAAAACGAATATACCCTGATCGACTTTTGGGCATCATGGTGTGGCCCTTGCCGCCGCGAGAACCCGAATGTGGTGGCTACATTTAACAACTTTAAGTCGAAAGGATTTGGTGTGTTTGGTGTATCACTTGATGCGGATAAGGAAAAATGGTTGCAAGCCGTTTCCGACGATCAGCTCACCTGGCCACATGTATCTGATTTGAAAGGCTGGAAAAACGAAGCTGCCGCAATGTATTCGGTGAACTCCATACCAGCCAATCTGCTGGTTGACAAAACCGGTAAAATTATTGAGCGCAACCTTCGCGAAGAAAAACTGGGTCAAACGATTGCCGAATTAATGAAGTGAAAACAATTTACGATTTTACGATTTGCAATTTACTATTTTAGGCTGAACCCTGCGGAATAAATGGTAAATAGTAAATATTTAAATGGTAAATAATTTAACTTTAGCACACTTTAATATGGAACAATTAACACTTACCACGCCTGCCTTGTTATTTTCAGCCGTATCGCTGATTCTACTTGCCTACACCAACCGATTTCTGGCTTATGCCTCAGTAGTTCGGGGGCTTCATGCTACTTTCAAGGAAAACCCTAACATATTGCTTCTCGGACAAATTCAGAATTTAAGAAAACGCTTGCGGTTAACCCAAACCATGCAGGTACTGGGCATTTCCAGCCTTTTACTTTGTGTAATTTGTATGTTCATGATTTATGTGCATTTATCCGCCCTGGCCGAAATTACATTTGCGGTAGCCTTGGTTCTGTTAATCCTTTCGCTTGCTTTATCTGTTCGTGAAATTCAGATTTCGGTAAAAGCGCTCGATCTTCAATTGAGCGATATGGAGTGATAATATTTGCCATTTATTCATTTACCATTTGCGATTTTGCTTATTCGGGCACCAAATAGTAAATGGTAAATAGTCTAATGGTCAATCTTTGTTTATCTTCGCGCCTTCCAAATAAGTGAAATCCAATGGTAATGTATTTTGGTGAAATTGCTGCCCTTCTGACAGCCGTCTTCTGGACAGTTACGAGCATGTCGTTTGAGTCGGCAGGTAAAAAAGTAGGTTCGCTTTCTGTCAATCTAATCCGTTTGGTTGTAGCCTTTTTTATTTACGGTGTTGTTAATTATTTCAGACGCGGCTTGTTTCTTCCGCTTGATGCCACTACTGAAAGCTGGCTGTGGCTGGCACTTTCAGGATTGGTTGGTTTTGTAATAGGCGATTTGTTGCTTTTTCAGGCTTTTGTGGTGATTGGCGCACGCATCTCGATGCTGATAATGGCGCTCACACCACCGATTACCGCATTTGTAAGTTGGATGATATTGGGAGAAGTGCTGAGCCCGATGAATTGGGTCGGTATGATTGTGACCCTGTCAGGAATTTCGATCGTAATTCTGAAGCGCGAAAAGAAAGAGGAAAACTCAAAAAAGAGGCGAAAAATATCAGCCAATTACAGTATCTCCGGAATATTACTCGCTTTTGGCGGGGCAGTGGGGCAGGGCGTCGGACTGGTGCTCAGTAAAAAAGGAATGGGCGAATACGATGCATTTGCCGCTTCGCACATTCGTGTAATTACCGGAATGATTGGGTTCGCCATTCTAATACTGATTGCCCGAAAATATGGAAAAGTGTGGACGGCACTGCAACACAAATCAGCAATGAAACGAGTTGCTTTGGGTTCGTTCTTTGGTCCGTTTCTGGGCGTTTCCTTTTCATTGCTGGCCATTCAGCACACACAGGCTGGCATTGCTGCAACCATTATGTCAATTGTTCCGGTATTAATTATTCCTCCTGCAATTCTGTTTTTTCATGAAAAGGTGAATTGGAAGGAAAGTATTGGTGCAATTATTACCGTTGGAGGTGTTGCCATTTTCTTTTTATAATTTGCACAAAACTATCTCACGATGAATCCAAAACTGAAATCGATGTTGGCTCATTTTACCCCGATTGGCTGGTTTCTCGC
>JAUYTA010000145.1 GCA_030695265.1 Bacteroidota bacterium | reverse complement strand
GGATTTGTTGAGCCATGTCCGATCATTCAGTTTGCCGCCGATCATGTGGATGAAAAACCGATGGATCGTTTGTATGCCGAATCGACATTTCTGAGCGATTTCAGAACACAGATTCAACAAAAAACCAAAGGTTGTGTTGTGATGGAAGATCCGCAATGGCTGGCTGAATTCGTAAAAAAGCACGATGCACAAAATACTTCAGGAAGGAAAGGGGAATTGTATCGTTTAGCCACAGCCCCCGAAACCGTTAGTCATGGTTCGTGCGATGTGATTCCGGAGAAAAGCCGGATTTACCGCTTTGCCAAACGCAGGGCATTTTTTGGGTTGGGAGCTTATGGATAGAATAATTTACTATTTGACGATTTACTATTTACGATTTTGGGCATTAAATGGTAAATCGTAAATAATAAATTGTAAATGATTAGGCGATTTACAATTTGGAGACAAATAAATGGTAAATCGTAAATAGATAAATCGTAAATAATTTGAAAGTTAAAGAAAACATACTGGTTGTTCCTGATAAGGCTATCACCCGAAACCGGTTGAGGAAGGCGGCTCGTGAGTTGGTGGCCGAGAGAGGAATTTTGCCTCCGGCGAGTTTGTCACTGATTGGCCAAATGGCTGATGAGGTGATTTCGCTGACTGATACCAATACCAGTTTTCGTGAGTTTGCGATGGTGGTTTGCGGAAATGAGGTTTGGCGACCGATTGTGGCAGCCACACCTTTTAACCGAAGGCTGTTGCTTATACCCCAATGCCTGAAAAGCGAAAGCAATTGCAAAGCTGAAATTGATCAGTTGGGATTGATTTGTGCCGGTTGTCAGAGCTGTCAGATTGATTCAATTTTGCAAAAAGCGGAGGAACTCGGATATGCCACACTGGTTGCCGAAGGTACTACGGTTGCCGTCAGCCTGGTTCAGGAGGGAACGGTTGATGCCGTGATTGGTGTAAGTTGCATGTCGGTACTTCAAAAATCGTTCGAACCGGTTTCACGTGCAGCAGTGCCGGTAATTGGTATTCCTTTGCTGTTCGAAGGTTGTGCCGAAACAGATGTGGATAACCGATGGCTCGACGATGAACTGACCAATTTTAAAGAAAATACAGATTTAAAGCCTTTGTCCGTTTCGGCACTGAAAGAAAGAGTAAAACAATTCTTTTCTGAAGAAATTCTTTCTGAAACTTTTGGTTCTGCCAATGACCAGACTTGTCAGTTGGCGATTCAGTCGATGCTAACCGGAGGTCAGCGGATTCGACCGCTTTTAACCGCTTTGGCCTATTCGGCATACTCCGGAAATGTTTCAGATGAATTGATGGCTTCACTTTCCGTTGTGGTGGAGTGTTTCCACAAAGCATCGCTCATTCATGATGATGTGGAAGACAATGACGATTTCAGGTACGATACCGAAACCATTCACAAACTGAACGGAACGGCCGTGGCCATAAACACCGGCGATTTTCTGCTCGGAAAAGGCTACGAGTTATTGGGGAAACTACCCCTCGATCCGGCCAAACTGGCTGCCTGTTATCAAATGGTTGCCGGTGGGCATGTGGCTTTGTCGTTGGGACAGGGTGCCGATTTACTGGCAAGTTCGCACAAAACAATTCTTTCGCTCGAAAGGCAGCTCGAAATCTTTGAGCGGAAAACCGGTTCTGCCATCCGTGTCGCTTTGCTGCTCGGAGCCGTTGCCGCCGATGCTCCTGAATGTGATTTGGCGCTCCTGAAAATTTTCTCCGGTTTCTTCGGAATGGCTTACCAAATAAAAGACGATCTGGATGAATTCAGGGAAGCCAATGAACAGACCCAGCCAGCTGATTATCCGTTGCTGCTTTCATTGTTAGCCCAGGATATGGACGAATCATCGTCAGCAAATCTTCGGTTGTTTTATGCTGAAAATAATCGGCTCCGAATCTCTGAGCTGATTCGGGAAAATGAAACCGACCAGAAAGCGGAACAACTTCTTCAGGAATATACCGACAAAGCTTACCGCGAACTGGATAAACTAGAAAACCTGAAAATGAAACTAAGTTTATATACGGTGTTGGGAAAAATATTCTGAAGAAATATAGAAATAGGAGTTTCATTAAGGTGATACATTTGATTGTGAAATAAGGTAATAAGGTAGTATTTGATTGTATTGTGTTTCTACTAAGGTTGAAAATTGGGAATAAGGTTTTGATTGAATGAGCAGTTTAAACCTAAGTAGAAAAATGATCTCATTAGGTATTAACCTTATTACCTTATCTAAAAAGCACCAAATGGTAGGTGATTTTGGTAAGATAACAAGTTTAATTTCTCTTGAAATAAATGTCTCAATATACGGCCACTGCTGATATTCCTTTTTACAGGCAAATGATTGCTCTTCTTCGATATGCACTGGACTTGCTTGATGAGCAGGGTAGAGAAGAAGTATTTCAATTCTTGGTCAGTCAGCAAAATATCGATGGTGGATTTCAGGATCGTGGAGGAAGATCGGATCTGTATTATTCGTTGTTTGGCGGGATGATGCTCAGAGTATGGAGCATGGAGCAAAGGGCAGAGGGCGTGGATTCCGAAGACCGGAGACCGAATTCCGAAGCAAAACACTTGGAACCTGAAACCTGGAACCTGGAATCAGTAAAAAAGTTAAAGTGGTTCATTAGTCATCAATCTACTCCCAACGTTCCCGGATTCATCGAAAAATGCTGTTTAGTATTGCTTCAGAAGGAATTGAAAACCGGAAAATATTCACAGATCAAAGTATTGATTTCTTTAGGAAGATCGTTTTGGAAAGAGCGCCATTCCATCAATTTGTCGTATCGCAGTTTCGTGTTGTTCCTGACAATAGATGCTGTTTTGCCTTTCCGTAGAATCCTGAAAATTGGAGCCAAAAGAATGTTGGCACAATCAACGATTGATGTAAATTCTCCATGTTCAGAAGTAGCTGCACGTGTTTTTCTGCAAAAAATGATGAATCAGGATGCTCCGAAAGAACAGGAATTGCTGATGTCATTTGCCTGCGAATCGGGCGGGTTCAAAGCTTTTGCTCACCTAAATAATGCGGATATCCTTTCGACTGCTGTAGCTTTATTTGCCCTCAAATTTGCCGACTGTGATTTACGTTTACTGAAACCAGCATGTCTCGGTTTCATTCAGCAAAACTATTCGGAAGGCGCTTTTCTTTCAGGTGATGGCGACCAAACCGCCGATGTGGAATATACTTTCTATGGTTTGCTGGCGCTGGGTGTATTGGCGAAATGAGCATTTCATGTCCGTTGGCTAAAGCCGAACAGCCTGTCCCGATTTTTATCGGGAGCAAAGGATAACTCTTTGATTAATAAATTTGTTCATTCAAGGCATTATCCTTTGCCGTTTCACTTTAGTGAACGGACATGCTTGTAGTTAGCTTCAAAAAATGAAATGCAGATCAACCACACCTTTGTAAGTCCTTCGAAATGGAACCTTTGAGACAGAGAATTTTAACTTCTTCCAGAATGTAATTAATAAAATTCTTACTTTTGAAATATGAATTGGAGAAACCACATAGAAACTAATGATCAAATTTTGGTAGGAAAACCAATTGTTAAAGGTACGCGCCTGTCTGTTGAACACATTATTGGACTGCTTGCTGCGGGTTGGACTGAACAGCAAATCCTCGAAAATTATCCGAGACTTTCTAAAGTGAGTTTACAAGTAGTATTTCAGTATAAAGAATTAGAATGGAACGCGGATTAACGCTGATCTGGCGGATTAAAACGCCTGCCTACCGTCAGGCAGGGATTTCAATTCCGACAAGTCGTAATGATTTTCCGACATTTACGCTCGTATCATTCATGCTTGCATGAATAATAATCCGTTTATAATCCATATTATATTTCTTATCTGCGAGTATCCGCTTAATCCGCTGTGATCCGCGTTCTATTTTTTGAGAAATACGAAATTTTATATTTCACATTACTTATGCGTAATTCTGGTTCAAAAATACAGCGACAATTCTCCGAACTTACAACCCTTCTTCTCCAAAAACGCAATGCCGCCGGTTATTGGGAAGGCCGATTGTCGTCGAGCGCTTTGGGCGTAGCGGTGGCTATTACGGCACTGCACTTTTACGATGGCAAGGCAAATGCTCCTGAAATCTTGTCAGGATTAAACTGGCTGGAAACCAACATTAATTTCGATGGTGGTTTTGGCGATTCACCCACAAGCCAAAGCAATGTCAGCACCAGTTTGCTTTGTTTTGCCGCTGTAAAAGCTTGTGGCCATAAAGAAAATTTGCTCCTGAAAATCGGAAATTACCTGCGTTCACAAAATATAGATGTCAATTCGGAACAGCTTATTCCGGCGATACTCGATTTTT
>JAUYTA010000139.1 GCA_030695265.1 Bacteroidota bacterium | reverse complement strand
TGACTGAATTTCTTTACCGTCAGATTACATCGGGCAACTATAAAACCATCGAAGATTTTCCTGTTTCAGAATGGGTTAATATGGTTGCCGAAGGGGAAGCCACGTATAAAAGACGCTCAAGAAAAGAACTGAAGGATGAATACTTCAATCAGGCCAGATGAGAATCTTCCTTGATGCAAATATATTGGTTGCAACTTTAAACAAGGAATATCCATTGTTTACATGGTCGTCGCGCATACTTAGCCTTCAGGGAAAGCAGAACATCGAGCTTTTCACCTCACCACTTTGTCTGGCCATTGCCTTTTATTTTTCAAGCAAAAAATGCGGTGAAAAAATGGCAGGAAAAAAAATTGAAATGCTTCTCGAGCATATCGGAATAACTTCAATTGATGAAGGGGTTACCAATCAAGCCATTAAAAATAAACTCATCCACGATTTTGAGGACGGAATGGAATATTATTCCGCTATTCAGCACAAATGTGATTGCATCATTACTGAAAATCAAAATGACTTTTATTTTAGTGAAATAGAAGTGATTGGATGCGAGGCTTTTCTTATGAAGCTTCAGTGCAAGTAATCAAATTTAAAACTGATCGCTCGCTACTCCCTATCGCCGCATCGCCCTTGTCGCCCTTTCGCCCACTCGCCCACTCGCCCTGTCGCCCTGTCGCCCACTCGCCCTGTCGCCCTGTCGCCTCACCCTTTTTTCTGATCACTGTGACTGATCGCTGAAAACTGCGACTGACCACTTTTTCCATCGCCCTATCACTTTTTCTGTACACTGTCCACTGCGACTGACCACTTTTCACATCAACTGACCACTTTTTTCCCAAAACCCCTTCACGGAAATTCGCCACTACCTCGTATTACTTTCAAATCGTTTAAAATGACCCAAAGAATTATCGAGATAGCAAACAAGTTTCTGGCTGAAAAGAATTGCTCTATTCAGGAACTCAACGAATTAAAAAGATGGCTTTCTGATCCGAAGACTCATTCAGAGGTTGAAAGTTGGCTTGCTGAAAACTGGGCGACCTCTGCCGAAATTGATTCAAATACTTTGATCGAAACCGTATTCACCCAAATTCAGGAATATCAGAAAGAACATCACATGAAGTCACGGTTTTCGGTTTCAAGAATGCTGAAAGTCTATCAAAAAATTGCCGCATTTCTTTTAATTCCTATCATAGGACTGGGAATTCTGTATTGGGTAAGCCAGTCAGATCAGTCGGCAGATCAATATACTGAAACCATTGCGCCACGCGGACAGAAATCGCAAATCGTATTGGCTGACGGTACAAAAGTATGGTTGAACTCGGATACGAAAATCAGGTATCCGGGCAATTTCAGTAAAAACCAGCGCGATGTTTATTTGGATGGCGAGGCTTTTTTTGAAGTCAGCAAAAATGAACACCAGCCTTTTGTGGTGCATACTTCAGGAGTGAATGTAAAAGTATTTGGAACCAAATTTATCGTGAAAGCATATTCTGACGAAAATCA
>JAUYTA010000136.1 GCA_030695265.1 Bacteroidota bacterium | reverse complement strand
TTATAGTAAGTAATTGGACAAATATAATGTCGTATATCAGAAAAAGAATAGAACGCGGATTCCCGCGGATTAAGCGGATAAACGCTGAAAATAATTTAAACGGATTGAAGACTGATTTATATTCATGCAAACATGAATGATAAGAACATAAATATCTGAAAATCATTCCGACTTGTCGGAATTGAAATCCCTGCCCGACGGCAGGCGGGCGTTTTAAATCCGCTATATCAGCGAAAATCCGCGTTCCATTTTTAATCGTTTAAATTCGATTATACGACATCTAATTGTTCTCATTACTTATTGTAGGCATTTCCCTTTTTCTACAATACTGAAATCGCTACGCGATAAGGAAAATGGTTTAATGCCTGGATTTGAAAACGATAAACGAAATTACAATGACCAAATTATTTAACGATTCCCTAATCACCCCTCCTTCGGAGGGGAAGGGGGAGGCTTTTGGGGAGGCTCGCGCCTGGTACGAAAAAGTAATCATCCCAACTTATGGTATCGGGAAACCGGAGAGAAATCCCATGTTTCTGGAGAAAAGGGTTTATCAGGGAAGCAGCGGCGTGGTGTATCCGCATCCGGTGATTGAGAAAATTCTGGATGAAAAGGTTGATAAAGAATGGAATGCCGTTTTTCTGGAAAACCAATACCTGAAAATCATGATTTTGCCTGAATTGGGTGGCCGTGTTCAGATGGCCTTCGACAAAACAAAACAGCGTCATTTTATCTACTACAATCAGGTGATCAAGCCTGCACTGGTTGGTTTGACTGGCCCCTGGATTTCCGGAGGACTCGAATTTAACTGGCCGCAACATCACCGCCCGTCAACTTACGATGCTGTCGATCATTGCATCGAAGAAAATGCAGATGGCAGCGTGACCGTTTGGTGCAGCGAGGTGGAGCGCATGTTCCGTACCCGTGGAATGGCTGGTTTTACGCTGCATCCGGATAAAGCTTACCTTGAAATTAAGGTGAAATTGTATAACCGCACCAACCATCCGCAGACTTTCCTTTGGTGGGCCAATCCTGCTGTGAAAGTGAATGACGATTACCAGTCGGTATTTCCGCCTGATGTGAATGCCGTTTTTGATCATGGAAAACGCGATGTGTCTGAATTTCCGATCGCCAAAGGCACGTATTATAAGGTCGATTATTCGCCGGGAACCGATATTTCGCGGTACAAAAACATTCCGGTGCCCACTTCGTACATGGCTGTCAACTCGAAATATAATTTTGTGGGTGGTTACGAAAACGACAGCAAAGGCGGCTTGTTGCATATTGCGAATCATCATGTGTCGCCCGGAAAGAAGCAATGGACCTGGGGGCATGGCGATTTTGGCCGTGCCTGGGACCGCAACCTCACCGACGAAGATGGTCCGTACATTGAGTTGATGTGCGGCGTTTATACCGATAATCAGCCCGATTTCTCGTGGATCATGCCGGGTGAGGAAAAGTCTTTCAGCCAGTATTTTATGCCGTATCGCGATTTGGGCGTGGTAAAAAACGCCACCAAAGATGCGATGGTAAACCTCGAATTTGAGGACGGGAAAGCAATTGTAAAAGCCTACACAACAGGAGTTTATTCAGGTTCAAAAATTATCCTTAAACATGGAGATGAAATACTTCTGGAAGATTTGTTCGATTTTCATCCGGCAACATCTTTTGAAAAAGTAGTTTTGCTTGCTGGCTCTAATTTGGAAGGAGAACGGACAGAAGACAGAACGCCAAAGCCCCCTCTTGTGGAGAGCTTGTCCCGAAACTTCGGGAGGGTGGGGGGAGGCCTCTCTGTCTCAATAGCTTCTTCATCAGGAAAAATTTTAGTTGACTGGAAACCCGAACCGGATACAAAACGCGAAATTCCGGAGGCTGCAAAACCTGCTTTACTTCCTGAAGAAATTGAAAGCAACGAACAATTGTACCTCACAGGTCTGCACTTGGAGCAATACCGCCATGCCACTTACGATCCGCGCGATTACTACCTGGAAGCATTAAAAAGAGACACAAAAGACAGTCGTTGTAACAATGCGATGGGCTTATGGCTGCTGCGACGTGGACACTTTGCCAAAGCTGAAACTTATTTCAGGAAAGCGATAGAAACACTTACCCAACGCAACCCAAACCCGATTGATAGTGAGTCTTTGTTTAACCTCGGGCTGACTTTACGCCTTCAGGGTAAGGATGATGAGGCGTTCGATGCGTTTTATAAATCGGTGTGGAACGCGGCATGGATGGACAGTGGCTATTTTCAGCTTGCCCGGATTGCATCGAAAAAGCAAAACCGGGAGGAAGCGCTGGAACTCATCGATCGTTCACTCATTCGAAATTGGCACAACCACAAAGCCCGTCAGCTAAAAGTGAGTATTCTCCGGAAACTGGGTAAAACGACAGATGCAGAAAAGCTTATCGAAGAATCGCTAGAATTGGATCGGTTTAATTTCGGGGTTTTATTTGAAGAATATCTTCTTAAACCTGACAGCGTCGAAGACCTGTCAGCGTTTAAGAAATTACTACGTGCCAACATCCACACTTACATCGAATTTGCTTTGGATTTCGCTCTTGCCGGACTATTTGACGAAGCAATTAAATTGATTTCAATTGGAATTGAAGAGCAGAAAGATAGTCCTGTTTACCCGATGGCTTTTTATTACAAGGCCTGGTTCGAAGCGCAAAACGGAGATCTTGAAGTTTCAGGAAAAACACTTCAGGAAGCAGCAAATGCTTGTCCTGACTATTGTTTCCCGAACCAAACCGAATCTGTTCTAGTTCTGGAATGGGCCAAACAGCACAATCCGGCAGATTCGAAAGCGCCTTATTATCTGGGCAATTTCTGGTACAATGCCCGACAGTACGATGAAGCTGTGGAGAACTGGGAATTGTCGGCAAAATTGGATGACAGATTTCCAACGGTACACCGGAATTTGGCGCTCGCTTATTTCAACAAACAAAATCAACCTGAAAAAGCTTTGACCGAACTTGAGAAAGCGTTTGAACTTGACGAAACAGATTCGCGTATTTTGATGGAGTTGGATCAGTTGTATAAGCGAATGAATTTTGCGCCTGAAGTTCGGTTGCAAAAACTGGAACACTATCCAGAATTAGTTGATTTCCGTGATGATTTATACCTTGAGCGTGTCACTTTGTTGAATCAGCTTGGCAGATTTGAAGAAGCATATGCTTTGATCAGTTCGCGCAAATTCCACCCTTGGGAAGGCGGCGAAGGAAAAGTTACCGGGCAGTATGTTTTTAGCCTGATTGAAATGGCGAAGAAAGCTATTCAGGAGAAAGAATTTGAAAAGGCAATTGATTTCTTGAGCAAAGCACAAATTTATCCTGAAAATTTGGGAGAAGGAAAACTTACCGGTGCGCAGGAGAATGAAATTTTCTACTGGATTGGATGTGCTTATGAAGGACTGAATGACACTGAACAAGCTGATTTATTTTGGCAAAGAGCAGCAATGGGATTAAGTGAGCCTTCGGTAGCCATTTTTTACAACGATCAGCAACCTGGTACCATCTTTTACCAGGGATTGGCCCTCAAAAAACTTGGTAAAACTGATGAAGCTATGAAACGGTTTGATCTGCTGGTTAAGTTTGGTAAAGCGCATTTAAACGATCAGGTAAAAATCG
>JAUYTA010000134.1 GCA_030695265.1 Bacteroidota bacterium | reverse complement strand
GAATGTTCCGGATAGTGTAAGGACAATCGCGATGACAGCTTGCAGGACAATTGAATTGGAAGGAACCTGAAATTTTGGATGGATGTTGGCAACCGATTTGAAAAACAGTCCGTCATTTGCCATGGAATAATACACTCTTGGCCCGATAATTATAAACGCACTGAGTGAAGAGAAAAGTGCAAAAGCGATCAGCAACGAAAAGAGCGTATCAGCCGATTTTCCGAACAGATTTCCCATTGCAAGGCCACCGATTGAAATGACACCCTTCATATCATCCGGATTTATACTGTATATGTACAATACATTCAGGCCAAGATACAAAAGCATAACAATTCCGGTTCCGGTAATGAGCGACCTGGGCAGTATTTTTGACGGGTTTTTTATTTCGGCGCCGAGATAAGTTGAAGCATTCCAGCCGCTGTATGCAAACATGATCCACATCAGCGAAAGTCCAATGGTTTTCCAACCAACAAATCCTGAAGAGACTCCGCCGCCTGTGCTGAAATTGCTGATATCGCCTTTTCCTGAAAGAAATCCTGCCAGCAAAAGGAAAACAATGAGCGCTACTTTAAGAAGTGTGAGGATATTCTGAATAAGTGCGCCTGTTTTTATTCCGCGATAATGAATAAAGGTAAATATCAGGATAACGCTTACTGAAAGAAATGTTCGGGTGACTTCCGGATTCATCATTCCGGTACTTTCGAACCAACCGGGAATTGAAGGCAATGCCCGACAGAAATATTCGCTGAAACCCATGGCCGAAGCTGCAATCGGAGCCGAAAAACCAACCACGAACGAAACCCATCCGCTCAGAAAACCAAACAGCGGATGATAGAGTTTCGACAGAAAAAGATACTCTCCTCCTGCTCCCGGCATTGCGGCACCAAGTTCTCCGTAGGAAAGTGCACCGCAAAGTGCAATAACTCCGCCAACGACCCACAATGCCAACATTAACAGCGGATTGTTCAGCCCTGCCATCAAAAGTCCCGAGGTGGTGAATATTCCGGCGCCAATCATATTGGCAACAACGATATTCGTCGCAGGAAAGAGCCCCAGTTTCCGTTGCAGATTATCTCCAGCCATGATGAAACCTGTTATTTTTCTCCCCTTTTGTAGCTTATCAGTAAACCGCCACCTGCTGAATTCAAAGTGGTCTCATAGTTTTTCAGGCTTCTGATGTATTCCAAATAATTGCCCTCACCCATGCGCCTTGTTTCAGAAATATTATGGGTGGTGTAACAACCGCCGACTTTAAGTTTGGGGTCAACGTCAATAAAATAGTTTTTATACCAGTTTTTATCTGCATCGCTAAATACAAAATCAAACGGTCCTTTAAGTTCTTTCACAAGCGAATGGGCATCGGCAAGACGGGCATCAATGTATTCCGAAAGCCCGGCCTTTTTGAAATTTTCGAGGGCAATCTTGTGCCTGCCTTCATCAATGTCAATGGTAATCAGCTTCCCTCCGGTTTTGCTGAGCGCCCAGGCAATGTAAATTCCTGAAAGACCGGTTGAAGTTCCAATCTCAAGAGCACTTGTGTATTTTCCCTTTATAACGAGGTCATAAAGTAGCTGCGCATCTTTTGTCGGGACATTCATATCCTGCCATCGCCCGGAATTGTCAGAAAGAAATTTTTTCACTTTTGCATCGAGTACAGGATTTTCCTTTAGAGCCTGCGCTGTTGTTCGGATCGGAACAATCGTAGCGGATAAAAGCAGGCAAAGAACAAGACCAATCATTTTAGTTTTCATACTCTTCTGATTTTAAATAAATACTAAATAATTTTTCCTGATTGCTTAGATTATTTTTTTCTGAAAAGGTTTAATAAACCGATTTCATTTCCTCTCTGATTTCTTTCAGGAAACCTGCAACTTTCAGTTTTGGGTCGCCTGCACCCAGCGTTTCCAAGGGAATATATCCACGATAACCGGATTGATGAATAATCTTCATCAGCTTGTTCAGGTCAGTTTTTTGCTCCACACCATCGACGTATAAGTTTTCTTTAAACTGCCAGCTTACCGCATATGGAATTGTCTTTTCTATTTCCCTGTACGGATCGGTGCGAAAGCTGCCAATATCCAGAATCAATCCGAACCAGTCGGAATTAACGCGTTTGATGATTTCGATCGTCTCGTCGGCAGTTTTGATAAAATCGTGGTGGTTTTGAATGCCTACCATTACCCCATGAGCTTTGCCAAATTCAGCACATTCTTTCAGGTCTTTGACCATATAATCTACAACCTTTTCACGTGGAATATCTTTTGTATCTGCAACTCCGGAGAATACGCGAATGACCGGAATTCCCAGTTTTTCGGAAGCGATGATCCATTTTTTTACCAACTCAACACTTGCTTTTCGCCTGGCAG
>JAUYTA010000120.1 GCA_030695265.1 Bacteroidota bacterium | reverse complement strand
CAAATCGGGGTATTCAACCGGGTTAAAACCTTTGCGGTTGATGCTTGAATCTGGATAAGTACATTTTACGCTGATTTCGTTTTTGGTGCGGTCAGCCGAGCGTTTGCCAACCTTCGGAATGGGTTGCCATTGGCCGGGAGTAGGTTCAAGACGCAGATCGCCGTTGGTTGCCACCCGCGTGCCGTTCTGAATGATGCCGACCGCTCCCTGATGTCCTTCAGGATAGATATCGAAAAACACCATCACATTCAGTCCGTGTTTTTCGAAATACTCGTGTTCGTTTATTTGCAGTGATTGTGCGTTCAGTTTTGTGGCAACATTCAGGATTAAAATGATTGCAAAACACAGGAAAGCTTTCTTTTTCATGATTGATTTGGTTTAAGTTTCAGGTTATAAAGATATATTTTCTTATTGTAATATCTACAAAGAAGAAAGGGATTTGTTTACTCAGCAGGTGACTTTGAGTCACCTGCTGAGTATGTAGGTTCCATAAATATTTTTGGTGAATGAAATTCATTTCTATAACTTGTCGGCAAAAAAGATTATGCAATTCGAACAATCTCATCTTTACCACATTTACAATCGTGGCAACAATTCACAAAAGATCTTTTTCAATAGGGAAAATTATCTGTTTTTTCTTGACAAAATCAAGAAAAACATTTTGCCCCATGCAGATATTCTTTCCTGGTGTCTGATGCCAAGTCATTTTCATTTAATGGTGCATGTCAATAATGTCGAAGTGGAGATTAGTGAGCAGGTGACTTTGAGTCACCTGCTCACTAAAAGGCGTTCGCTCAATGATTCTATTTCAATTATTTTGCGTTCATATACCAGAGCAATCCAAAAACAAGAGA
Source organism: Bacteroidota bacterium (assembly GCA_030695265.1). Classification (GTDB taxonomy): domain Bacteria; phylum Bacteroidota; class Bacteroidia; order Bacteroidales; family Prolixibacteraceae; genus Aquipluma. The sequence goes on along the minus strand of JAUYTA010000120.1, from coordinate 5,246 downwards.
ATTTAACCGGAAGCCTATTTCAAAATCGCACAAAGGCAAGCTGCTTAACCCAAATGGAAGGCATTTCTCCAGCATGGTTTCAGTCAAATTTTGGTGCTATCATCAACATTTCAGATCCGGCAAAGGAATATCCTCAAATATGTTTCGACTATATCCATGCAAATCCGGTCAAAGATGGATTTGTGAAAATACAGGAAGAATGGGAATTTTCGTCAGCCAGAGATTATGCCGGTTTAAGAAACGGCAAACTTATCAATAAAGATCGTGCAAATGAATTTGGGTTAGTGTATTGATAAGTCTGGAAGGTGGCCTTAGCTTACTCAACAGGTGACCTTTGATTACTCAGCAGGTGACTTTGAGTCATTCTAAGCAGATGATTTTCAAATACTCAGCAGGTGACTTTGAGTCACCTGCTGAGTGCATGCAGCATATCTACTTCAAAATCAATTCTATCACCGGAATTTCAACATTTGGTTTGGTGACTGGCAAACTCAAATTAATATCGGTTGGATTTTCGCCTTCTTTCATACCATGTCCGTAACGGGCTGTAATTCTAATTTCGGAAGCATCGTGCAGGAATTGTGCGTATTTGATTTTTCCGGCATAATCGGGCAAATTGAAATTCTGCAATGGATAATCCAATAAGTGAATATACAAACGGTTGGTCTTTGGATTGTAGGTGAGCAAACTGTTTTCAGGAGCCTTGAATTCTTCGGGAGCCTGAGTGCAGCCATAAACCGAACGGTTGTTCAATTTCATCCATTCGCCCATCGAGTTAAGCGCCGATTCAGCACGTTGGTCGAATGTTCCACGGGCTGTCGGGCCAACATTCAGGAGTAAATTTCCGCCTTTGCTAACCGATTCGATCAACAAAACGAGCAACTGTTTGGTGTCTTTCCATGTATGTTCATCGCGGTAATATCCCCACGATCCACTGAATGTCTGACATGTTTCCCAGGCCACTTTTTTGCCGTTCACTTCGGGCCATTTGGCAACTTTGTATTGTTCAGGAGTAGTAAAATCCCAGCCATCTTCGTAATCTTTCAGGTCGAGGCGGTCGATTACCAAAAAGGAAGGTTGTAAATGACGAAAAATTTTGATGATTTTTTCAGAGTCCCAGTATTTGTTGTCTTTGCCAATTTCTCCCGGATACGAAAAATCGAGCCAAAGCATGTCCACTTTTCCATAGTTGGTCAACAACTCGCGCACCTGATTGTGCAGGTATTCGCGGTATTTGCCCATGTCGCGGTTTTTGTTCAATTCGGCCAATTTGGCTTTATCATCTGTTCGCTGCGGATGTACACGGTCAACGGTAAAATCAGGATGATGCCAGTCGATCAGGCTGTAATAGAATCCGATTTTCAAGCCTTCAGCACGAAAAGCATCCACCCATTCTTTCAGGAGATCTTTGCCATACTGAGTTTTTGTTGCTTTGTAATCGGTAAATTTCGAATCGAACAAACAGAAACCTTCATGGTGTTTGGTGGTAATCACGGCATATTTCATACCGGCAGCTTTGGCCATTTTAGCCCATTCACGTGGGTTGTACAAATCAGGATTGAAATTATCGAAGTACTTCTGGTAATTTTCGTCGGTAATGCGTTCCTGATTTTTCACCCATTCGTGGCGGGCAGGGAGGGCATACAATCCCCAGTGAATAAACATTCCGAACCGGTCGTTCGTCCACCAGGCCATCCGTTCTTTTTTCTGATCTTCTGTTTCTTTGAAAAGTTTTTGCTGCGCTTTTGTTTCCTGAAGGAATAGGGCAAGCAACAAGGCAATCATTACTATTTTATTCATTTTAAGCGATTTAGATTATTGAGTTTGAGTTAAATTTTTCAAATTTAAGATTGAATAAAAATACGATAACAATTGAATTCACAATGCTGCACTGTGCTGCTTTTTTGTGTTTCTGAACATCAAAAAAGGCGGCTCATTTCCAAATTGAAATAAGCCGCGTATTTTTCTGTGCCTGAGCCTTTGCCTGAATTGCTTTACTATTTCATTTTCTCCAGATATAGCTTTCTCAATTCCTGAAGGTATTCAGGTCCAATTTTGTCGGAATAAATGCGGACGACCTCATGCAATTCTCCCTCGTAATAAAATGAAGCCTTTGCAGCGTCAAATTTACTTTCCACCCAATTGTATTTCACCTTGTTGGTAATGTTTTGAAATTCGGTCCAACTCAGATGACGCGGAATCTTTAGGTAAGCATGGTATTTTTCGCGTTTGTCAAGAAAAATATTTTCTGCAATTTCTTCGAGCGAGAAAAATTTGATGATCCTGATTCTCACCAATTCATCCTTGTATTTTTTCGATTTATGCAAAAAACGGATACCATTTTCAGTGAACGATCGCTGAAGCTTTTCAAGCAAATTGTAATCCTTTAAATGTCTGACCCGCAAAACGTTGTACTTTGTATCATAAACCTGAAGAAATCCTTTTCCTGCATCGAAACGAATATCAAACTCAAGTTGAACCTTTTGCGATGCCCGTAAAATATCTTCCAGTTCATATTGCTCTTCCAGCGCCAGATACATATAAACTGGAATCGCTCCTCCTGTTGGAGAATCAGAATAGTAACCGGGCAATGGTTTCAGCGATTCAAAAACCAAAGTGCCGGGGATAATTTTTTGGTCGATTGTAAAAACTGTTTCCGTTTTTGTTAAGGTTCCGAAAACTTCAAATTGTTTGTTCTGTTCCATATAGTTAGTTTTTTTTTGGATTGATTACTTTAGCAAAATATTCCCTTTGATTTAATGACTACAAAATACATAAATATTGAACAAGTTGGAGCAGTTTCGTTCACAATTAATGAACGTTCCCGAAGAATCCGCCTGAGCGTAAAATCTGATGGTGAAATTGTCGTTTCAATGCCTCCAACTGCCCTTTACCGTGATGCCATTCGCTTCGTTGAATCAAAAACCGAATGGCTCATTAAACAACAAACCAAAATACAAGCTGGTTTAACTTTATTTGCTCCTGAAAGTTGTTTTAAAACCAGGTTTCACCAACTGGCCATCACAAAAGGAAATACCGACCGGGTTTACAACCGGGTTGGAAATGGGGTTATTCAAATTTTTATCCCTGAAAAAGTAAACCACGAACAGCCAAAGGTTCAGGAGTTTATAAAGAAAACACTGATTGACGTAATGCGTTGGGAAGCAAAAATTTATCTTCCGAAACGATTAAAAGAACTGGCCGACAAGCATGGATTTAAATATCAGGATGTGAGTATAAAAAATACAAAAACACGCTGGGGAAGCTGTTCATTTACCAATAATATCAACCTAAACCTACATTTGATGCGGGTACCCGAACATTTGATCGATTATGTACTTTTGCACGAACTGACCCATACTGTGCAGAAAAATCATGGCGAGAAATTCTGGTTACTTTTGGAACATTGCTATCCGAATGCCCGCAAAGCCGACAAGGAAATGAATAATTTCAGGACACAAACTTTTTAAATATGCTCCAAATGAATTGGAATCAAATTATATCGACCACCCGACTTGGGCAGGAAGAACTCGTAACAAATGACAATAAACATAGCCGCACACAGTTTCAGCGCGATTACGACCGGATAATATTTTCATCGCCTTTTCGCAGGATGCAAAATAAAACGCAGGTTTTCCCGCTTCCCGGAAGTGTTTTTGTGCACAACCGACTCACCCACAGTCTGGAAGTTGCCAGCGTTGGCCGCTCACTTGGAACAATGTTCGTTGAAAAAGCTGAACGCGAAAATCAACTTCCGGAAAATCCATTGTTTCAGGAAATTGGCTCGGTGGTTTCTGCGGCCTGCCTGGCGCACGACATGGGCAACCCGCCTTTTGGACATTCGGGCGAAGATGCCATTGCGCAGTTCTTTAAAAAGAGCAACGAACCGCGGCTTCGTACTGAACTTTCGGAAGCAGAATGGCGGGATTTCACCCAATTCGACGGAAATGCCAATGCCTTCCGCTTGCTGAGCCATCAGTTTAATGGTCGTCGCGAAGGTGGTTTCGCCTTGACATACACCACGTTGGCTTCCATTGTGAAATATCCGTTCGAATCGATGCTGACAGAAAAACCTAAGTTTGGTTTTTTCCAGTCAGAAAAAGCAATTTACGAACGTATTGCCAACGAACTGGGATTGTTACAATTGTCCGAAAATCCCTCAAAATACGTCAGGCATCCTCTGGTATTTCTGGTTGAAGCTGCCGATGATATTTGCTATCAGCTCATGGATCTGGAAGATGCACATAAATTGAAAATTCATTCTTTTGATCAAACCCGGTCACTGCTGATGAAATTTTTCGACCCTCAGACTGAGCAAAAACAAATCGTTAGAATGAACGAAACACTCGGTTTAGTGTCGGATCCGAACGAGCAAATTGCCTATTTACGTGCAAGTGTCATCGGAAAACTTGTAAAACAATGTGTCGATGTTTTCTGGGAAAAGCAGGAAGAAATTTTATCCGGTAGTAGTCAAAAACCATTGATTGACCAGGTTCATCCAACTTCGCTGGCAGCAATGAAAGAAATTAAAAAGGTAAGTATCAGAGACATTTACAACGACAGGTCGGTGGTTGAAATAGAAATTTCGGGTTACCAGATTATTGGCACACTGCTCGAAGTATTTGTAGAAGCCATTCTGAATCCAAAGGAAGGATTTTCAAGAAAAATAATTCAGCTAATGCCTGATCAATACGGAGGAAATCATGAGTCAACTTATGAAAAGGTGCAGTCGGTTGTTGATTTTGTTTCAGGAATGACCGACTTGTATGCGTTGGATTTATATCGAAAGATAAAAGGAATCAATATTCCGGGAGTTTAAAAAGCCTCCCCCAACCCCTCCAAAGGAGGGGAGATTGAACCAAAACGCTACCGTAATTATTTATATATAAATTTCATCGAACTTTTTTAAGCCCTCCCTTATGGGGAGGGTTTGGGTGGGGCTTCTTTACAATTTCTGGATCTGAATATTCCGCCATCTAACTTTAATTCCGCCTCCATCGTGAATCTGAAGTGCAATTGATCCTTTGCCTTCACCAATTTTATCATCTTTCAGGTCGGTCATCTGATGACCATTCAACCAGGTAGTAACATGATTGCCAACAACCTGAATTTTCATTTTGTTCCATTCGCCCATTTTCAGGAATCTTTCCTGGTCATCAGGAATCTGGTGCAGCCAACCTCGTCCGTATGATTCGTAGATGCCTCCGGTATCGTGGTTCGGAGGAGCAACCTCAACCTGCCAGCCT
>JAUYTA010000118.1 GCA_030695265.1 Bacteroidota bacterium | reverse complement strand
GATCAATACCGCAAAATTGCAGCAACTGGATGATTATTTTCAAAAGGAATTGCAATTCAACCGGGATTTGGCGCATTGGATATTATTAAAGTCGCTGAAAGATGCTTATTACAGCAGGAATTTCAACAAAGCAGCGATCCTGAAAATGCTCGATCAGGTAAGTGTTGCCGGGTGGAGCATTTACGAACAAAAAACGGCGCAACTAATCAGGGCAAAACTTACCTATCTGGCCAGCGGAACCAACCCTCCAAAAATCAATCTCAAAGATTTGACCGGAAGTGCAGTCCACTTTTCAGACTATCCTGACACTTATATTTACCTGCATTTTACCGATCCTAATAATACCGTTTGCCGCCAGCATCTGAATGTTTTGAAAACAATCGCCGGACGGTACAAAGAGAAAATTGTCATCATCAACGTACTGCGTGAGCGTGCCATCTTTAAAATCGATTCTGGATGGGCAGGGATATTTGCAACCACTGACAGCAACCCAGAATTAACGTACAAGGTAAAAACCTATCCAAATTCATTTTTGATCGGGAAAGACGGAAAATTACTGCTGTCGCCTGCCCCAAATCCGATTGACGGACTCGACAGGCAATTGGGACAGATCTTAAAAAGTGACCATTTCAAAGAGATGAAGAAAACAAGTGGCCAGAATGTCAGATAAGAGGAATTGTTTTTGTCAGAAATTCGCACAAGCTTAAATAGGTATTTTGCATCACTTTGTCGATTTCGTTCAAAGCAATCCACCTCACTTCTTCAATATTTTCCTCCAGTTGCGGAACCAGTTTTTGATTATCATCACAACTCATCAGGAACCATTTCGTTTCTTTCAGCACCAGATTGTCCGGGAATTTCAGGAAAGGCGAACGGTAAATGTGGTAGGTTGAATCGATTGGCCTGATGATTTTCAGCCCCTTCACACCACACTCCTCCTCTACTTCGCGAATGGCTGCAATTTCAGGCGTTTCATCCATGTCAATTTTCCCTTTAGGCAAATCCCAAACACCCAGACGCTTGATAAATAACAATGACTGGCCACTGCTTTTAACCAGTCCTCCCGCTGCCGGAATTTCAACAAATTGCCGTTTGAAACACTCCCAAAGCAATTCAGTTTCATTATTCTGAAGTGAAAAATTAATTGCTTTATCGCTCTTTTCAATTTCAGAAATTAAGTCCCTGACAAACCTATGATTCTCACAATCAACAGTTTGAC
>JAUYTA010000116.1 GCA_030695265.1 Bacteroidota bacterium | reverse complement strand
TCGCAGCACCAGTTGCCAGCCGGTGGCCACTCCGCCAGCCGGGGCAAAAATGTAATAATAGCCATTTCGTTTGTAAAATTTTGGCCCTTCAACCGTTGGATGATCTTTGTGTCCGTCGAAAACCATTACACTGTTACCAATCAGTTTTGTTCCTTCAGGGTTCATGCGGTTTACGAGAATTATACTTTTCACACCGGCACGACTTCCGGCCAAAGCATAAACGAGGTAAGCTTTTCCGTCATCGTCCCAAAGTGGCGAAGGATCAATCAAGCCTTTCCCGCCCTGAACCAGCAAAGGTTCCGACCACGGACCTGCAGGATTGGTTGCCTTTACCATGTATATTCCAAAATCGGGATCAGGATAATAAATGTAGAATTCGTTTTTGTGATAGCGGATGCAGGGAGCCCAAACACCACCGCCATGCTGAACTTTGTCGAACACATCAAATGGCGGCTGTTTCGGCAATGCATGTGCGATCAGTTTCCAGTTGACCAAATCGCGCGAGTGCAAGATGGGCAAGCCCGGAATACAGTTGAAAGACGACGCAGTTAGGTAAAAATCATCGCCAACGCGAACCGCATCGGGATCGGAGTAATCGGCGTACAACACCGGATTGGTATAGGTTCCGTCGCCATTATCGGCCACCCAAACTTTGGATAGCGAGTTGGTTGTTTGTGCTGCCGTATTCCACGATAAAGCAACAGTTAAGATCAAACAAAGTGAATAAAATTGGTTCATATTTTTAGTTTTTTTATGTTTATATTCAACCACATAGACACATAGAACACATAGTTTTTTATTCAATGTTTCACGAGTGGTTTAATGCCATTGTGTAATATTTCTGTACTGCAAAGTCAATCCTAAATGAAAAAGTCTATTTTTAATTTTCTATGTGACCTATGTATCTATGTGGTTATATTTCATACCATTTATTTTCCTGCGGAATTTCCCATCCCATGGGAGCAAATATATTTTCTCTGCTGAAGATCGACGCTTTTTCCGCGCTCAACCCGTGCGACCACGAAACCCGTTTAGAGCGGTTTGCCCCTGCACCGGAATTACTATATTCAGCAAAAACTGCCGTTTTCTCATTCTCTGCTTTCGCCCAGTTGTCCCAACCTTCAGGAGCGATAAAAGAACCCATTTCACAATTCAGGAAGGCAACTTTGGCAAAACTTCGCCACGGACGACCGAGGTAAACTTTCGTTACTCCTGAATCGGCGGTTATTTTGCATTTCAGGAAAACAAAACCAAACGGTTTTCCTTCAGGAGTGCTGGCTGCGGTGAGGAATGAATTGGCTTTGGCATGTAACTCGCAGGATTCAAAAAGAGCAGTTGCCTCACCAAAAATAAAATCGGTTGTACCTTCCACATAACAATTCAAAAAAAACTGACGGCTAAACCTTCCGGCAGCATAAACAGTATCCTGATTGCCCAAAAACCGGCAATTGATAAAAACACAGCGGTCACCCTCAACATGCAGCGCAACAGCTTGTCCAACAGGCCCTGCTGTATTTTCAACGGTAATATTTTCAAGGTGGAAATCATTGGCTTCCACTTTCAGTGTGTAAGTGTAAAATGTGCTGTTCCGGCCACGGTTGATTTTATCGAAATAATCGTCAAACGAAATAATGGTCTTTTCTGCACTTTCGCCAATAATCGACAAATGACTGTTGCACGAGGGAACCACCAGCTTTTCCTTGTAGGTTCCGTTTTTTACGAAAATGCGAACCCTTGAATCGGAAAATGCTTTGCTGGCATCAATGGCTTTTTGTATGGAAGTGAAGTTTCCGGAACCATCGGGAGCCACTGTAAAATCGTAGTTTTCGGCCTTCGAATGAAAACTTAATACTTTATCCAGAAAATTTACCATATAACCAACAGTCGGTTCAAACCACGGATGAAACAGCCAAAACGGATGCGGCGTATTTTCGATGGTGTGAACTTCTGAATAAATCCCATGCTTATCCAGAACCGCAATCACACTGTCGCGCCCATAATGAAACCGGGGCAAAGCGCTGTTGATGAAAAGCATGGGCGGTGTTTTTGGCCCCACATAATGAATTGCCGATGCTTCCTTCCACTTTTCAGGAGCTTCGCGGAATGTGGCTCCGAACCACAATGCACCTGCCGAACGCTTGGCAGTTTCTTCGTCTTTGTCTTTTTCGTCTGGCGTGTCAAAATCCAGTACACCATCCATATCAATAATGGCCTGAACTGCCGAAGAAACTCCGGGATTCCCGCCACTGCCCTCCAGCTTTTCTACTCCGGAAGTTGCTCCAACCAAAGCGGCCAGTTGTCCGCCTGCCGAACTTCCGGTAATGGCAATTTTATCCGGATCGATGTTGTATTTTGCAGCATTGGCCCGTAAAAACCGAATGGCAGCCTTAATGTCGTAAACTGCTGCCGGATAAAGCGCTTCGGGCGAAAGACGGTATTCAACCGATGCTGTAACATATCCCTTTGCTGCTATTTGTTGAGCCATCGGAACCTGCATAGATTTGTTTCCCGAACGCCAGCCTCCACCAAAAATATGGATCAGGGCGGGGTATTTCCCGGGTTTCTCCGGACGAAACAAATCGAGGTGCAATTCGCGCTTCCCATAAGCCGTTTCGGGCAGAGTGGCATAAACAATATCTTTTTCCGCAACTACTCCTTCAGGCAAAATTGGCTTGACTATTTGAACCTGCGGAAATTCTTTTTTGATTTTGATCCAGGCCATGTACGGTGTAAACGAAGTATCGCGCGGAATGCCATCGATGGTAACAAGCTGTGCACTCGATACCAGTCCAATCAGGCAAAATGCCAAAACAAAAAGGCTAATCCATTTCATCATCTTGAATTCATCATTAGTTTATTAATCTACTCACCCCTAGCCCCGAAAATTCGGGGCTTTCCCCTCTCTTTCAAAAGAGAGGGGGAATCCGAGCTCGCGAGGATTGGGGTGAGTTCTCCTCAAAAGTCAGACTACATAACATCAATTTCTATTTTTCAATTTCTTCAATCCGTCAAAAACCAGTTGTGCAACCGCTTGCGCCCCGGCAGTCTGAAAGTGGGTATTGTCCTTTTGTCCATCGGGATAGGCCTGATACTTATTTGCAGGCAGATTCATAAAATAGTTTGCCGTCGAATATTCCTGTCCTTTTTTCGTGAAAAAGCCGCACGACAACCGGGTCAGATCAATAAGCGAAACCTTCATTTCAGCAGCAATGTCTTTCACCGCTTGCGGATATTCTCCATGACAATTTTTCAATACACCATCTTCCCATGGATAGTTGCGGTTCACCGGAGTTAACAGAACAGGGATTCCACCCTTTTGCCGGGTTTGCAAAACATAGAGACGTAAAAATTCTTTGTAACCGTCAATATCAACGTATCGTTCGGTTTTTTCTTTTGACGCATCGTTGTGCCCAAACTGGATAAGAACCAAATCGCCGGGTTGTAACTCATCGGTGATGCCTCTCCATCGTCCTTCCTGAAAAAAAAGAACGGGTACTTCGGCCACCTTTCGCGCGATCATCAACAATCACACTGTCAGCTTGAATTATTCCGCCAACCAGCTCCAGACTGTCTTTCCTGAAAAACTGCTGAGATACCTGTCCCCAACCGGTTTGCGGAAACCGTTTTGTTTGGTAATCATCTTCCAGCGCATAATTTGCACATGTTGAATCACCGGCCAGAAATACCTTGACCGGTCTCTTTTTCTCTGCGACCATCCCGGTTAATAAACCGGCAACCATCAGAAACAATGCGATTAACGTATATTTTTTCATATTATCTATATTTCAGAAATTTGTTTCAATCCAGAAATGTTATCCGGCTTTTTTTCACTTTTTCGGCCAGGTCCTTCAAAATCATTTCCACTTGAAGGCAAAATAAGTGCATGGTTGATCACTTGCATTGCGCACGCCATGAAACAATTCAGAATTTATGAAATAAAAATCACCTTCTCCAGCTTTAAATTCCTTGCCATCAATTGTCATTTCAGTTTTACCCGATGTAACCAGAATTATTTCGGTTTCTATATGGGAATGAGGATTATGACTTGGTCCCTTTTTATTCAATTGCGTGACATGCATTTCCATTCTTTCGCACATCGCAGTAGCCCTATCGAAATAAGCACGGCTTCCGCCACGTTCACTCGGTTTAAATGTAAGAGAGTCAGCATTTAGCATTAGCGATCCCCCTCCGGCAATTCCCCGTTCGATGTTCTTCGGTTTTTTCGACTTATACTTCATGGCATAATACGAAAGTTTGCTGTTACCAATATTTTCAAGAGACTGCATTTGCTGAGGCATTATCAGAACAACACCGCCTGCACCCAGAATTGAACTCTTCCCGTCGATGGTCACTTTCATTGTACCTTCTTTCACAATAATCAATTCTTCAGTATCCTTATTGGCATGCGCCGGACCTGGTTTGGCGCCCGGATATTGTGTGGTGGCATGAATTTTAATGTATTCGAAATGTGGAGATGTTCCTTCAAGAAAAACACCAGACTCTCTGTCCTCACTGATTTTTACAGGACGGTCTGCCCAACGATATACCCCTGGATTCACTGGAGGCAATTGTGCAATAGTTGTCAATACTAAAACACATAAAATGCTGATTAATAGTATCTTCATTTTTTATTCAATTAATTTGCCGTTAACCATCACATTTGAAAGGGATAATCCTTTTATCAATCCTTTGTCGTAGGCATCATTTTTTGCAGTGATTTTCAGATTGTCGAAAGTAAAATCAGAAAGCCGGTCATGTTCAGTAATGGCCATATCAAAAAATACCTCGCAGTCGAGTTCTATGTTTCTCAAAGTGATGTTTTCAGAATAGGACAAGGGAACATCTTCTCTTCCTTTTAAATCAAAAAACTGTGTCCATGGCTTTATATAAATCATGCTGTATGCCTGACCTTTAATGTTTTCAATATAACATCCTTTGATCAGCACATTCGAACATACATCAACATCGATGGCATCGGTACTTGGCGCTTTTACCGGTTCGTGCGGCGAAAAAATATGCAAATCCAGAATCTTGACATTGTTGCACTGGTAATAATGGCTGGTCCAAAATCCTGAATTGTGGAGCGAAACATCCTGAACCTGTACATTGTCACAATTCCAAATAAATACCAAACGCGGTCTGGAAACTTCAAGATTGGTGCATTTTGGGTTTTCTTTTCGTCTTTGCCAGAAGGCTTCCCAATATTTCAACCCGTTTCCGTCAATTGTCCCTTTTCCTGAAATAGTGAATCCATCAACACTATAAGCATTTACGAGCGCTGCAAAATAATCGATGCTCTGCCCCTCCATTCTTGACGGAATAAAAGGATAGTCAGCTATATTGTCAGAACCTTTTAAAACCGCGCCTTCTGATAAATACAAATGGATATTTGGTTTGAAAAACAAAGCCCCGCTCAGGAAGGTTCCTTCGGGTATAACAACAACTCCACCGCCCTGACTATGAGCGTCATCTATTGCCTTTTGAATAATAGCAGTTTGAATTACCGTACTGTCGTCAATTGCTCCTAATTCTGAAATATTAAATTGTTTGCCGAGATCTTCCAATTTTATTTTTGTCACCTCCGAAAACCAAACGGGTATTTTAGTTCCATCCGGAAAAAGATCAGTTTTCTTTTCCGGAGAACAATTTTGCAGGGTAAATCCAAGAATACAGATTATACACAAACGGATGTTTTTCATTTTCAGTAAAAAAGAACATTTAAAAATAACCACCTGCCGAAAATTGCAGGTGGTTATTTTTAAGAAGTGAAATATGGTTTAATTATTTGGCAACCCGTAACCATTCGTTACGTTACCTTTCGATTGGTCGATTACCGTAAGAGGTATCGGGTGGAAGTAGCGAGGTGCGCTATTTTCACGGCCCACTACGCCATCCAGAATGGCAGCATTTAGCATCGCTTTGACAGTAGCATTACTCCAAACCTGGATTCCCCAATTCACACGGGTATACCCATCAGCCACCAGGGCTGCAGCTTCCGTCCCAGCAGGATCAATGTAGTTGTACAAGCCTTTAATAGCGAGGTTTTTGGCTGTGGCTGTATGTTGGACTGCGCCCCAGTTGAAGATTCCGCGCCAACCCGGGTAGAGTGCCGGGTCGTTTTCGTTGGTACTTCCCTGTGTTACAACAGCAGTACTGCTACCTCCTACCTGAACAAATTTAGTCCAGACATAATTGGAAATGGTTCTTCCGCTTGGGAATGTGTAATATCCTTTAGTTTCAAGTCCAGTTGCCATATCTGCCATTTCCTTGCGAACCGCAATTGCCCTTTCGTTGAATTTACCTGAACGAATCATGTCCCAACGAACATCCCCTTCGCCCAACAACTCTAATTTGCGCTCATTATAGATAGCATTCAACAATGCATCGCCCGAAAGTCCTGAAATGTTTTTGCTCGCATTACCAAAAGCTCTTTCACGAATTTGGTTTACCAACGCAATCGCACCGCCATTATCGCTTCCTGAGATTGCTTTTGCTTCGGCAAGCATCAGCATCGCATCAGCCATTCTCATTACGGTATAGTTCATACCTGATCCACGGAATGTTGCATTTGGATATGCAGGAACATCTCCTCTGTTTTTATCCCATTTATTGATACTTGGTCCCCCACCGCCGATTCGGGTACCAACGCCAAGCGGAATCAGGTTTTCTTGTCCGGTTGCCGCGTTGCTTCCGGTTACAACCATACTTACGTCGCGACGTTTATCCCCTGGTTCGTAACCATTGTAAAAGAACGAAGGAACAATACGGATAGCGGCAAAGTTATTCAGGTAAGCCAAAATAGAACTATTGGAGCCGGGACGGCCCATACTGTATGGATGTTCACTGTTTCCAACACCGGGAACAGTAGCTATTTCAAAGATAGACTCAGGACTTACACGTCTGGAATTAATTTCCTGCCAATGCTTTTGGAAAGGATTGTTGGTTGCCCTGTTGTCTGTTGTAATTAGATTTGCGGTTCCTTTTTGGGTATTGATAGCCACGCCCAGGTATTGTTCAGCCATTTTAATATACTCAAGGTAATCTTTACGACGTGCATAGACGCACAATCCGTCATCAGAACCCTTAAAGTCAAACTGTACATTACCATACAATCCTTGCATATCAGTACGAATGGTTTGCCAACTTCCTGCGTGGAGTGCAATTTCGCCAATCAGTGCATTGGCAAAAGTGCGGCTAATTCGTTCAGCTGTAATTCCACCTTGCCCTAATACGTACATTTTACTTTCTACGGTTTTGAGTTCTGCTATAATCTTATCCATAATCTCAAAGCGTGAAGTCAACTCGTACTCTTTTATAATTTTGTTTTCATAGCCAAAAGGTACATCACCAAAATGACGCACCAATTCCCAGGCGCAAAATGCCCGCAGGGTTTTACCTTCTCCATAAATATGTGTCCAGGCGGTAGGGGCATTACCGGATACCTCTGATTGATATTCTCCCTTTACTGAAATTAAATCGGTAATACGGGCAGCGCGTGCAAGAACAATGTTCAAACTATTATACAGACCCGCACTTGCATTTATGGTGGCTGCAGTGGGTTGCAATCGTGCAATAACATTGTTTGCAGTAGGGAATTCGCTCATATACTCAGCATCAGATCCCAGGGGGTCTTGCCAGTTATAGTTTCCACCGGCAGCCGCATTTGTGCGGTATTCAGCATAAGCCCAAGATAGCGTTTTAAAGGCTTCATTGGGACTTGTCATTACAAAGTTATCGTCGGATTGACCTTCATTCGAGACATCCAAATAATCACTGCAACCGGTATATATGAAAGGCAGCAGCGCCAAGCTTATATATATTATTATTTTTTTCATCATTGCTATTCTTTTTAGATTATTGTTCATTTACACGATTTAGAATGTTGCATTTAAACCTATCACAAACTGCCGGGCACGTGGATAAGTTCCCCAATCAAGCCCTGGAGTCGGATAACGGGCGTTGTTCATGTTTTGATTCGTATTGACTTCAGGGTCAAGTCCCGAATAACCTGTAAGGGTAAATACATTATAGACGGCTCCATATACGCGGAAGTTGCTAGTTTTAAACTTACTTTGCAGCTGTTTTGGCAAGGTATAGCCTACAGTCAGCGTATTGAGACGTAGGAATGAACCGTCTTCAATACCGATATCCGAAACATAACCTTGTTGCAGGTACGTCGATGGTAAGGTCGCATTTGCGTTGGCAGCATTCAACTGTTCGGGAGTAGTAAGGCGTACCAGATTTCCATTCTGAATATCATATATCGTATAAGAGTTTTTCACCATAGCCAATTTATTACCGTACAAACCACCACCTTTGTTACCGTTAAAAAGCGTTGCTAATTTATTGGCGTTGTATATCTCATTGCCGAAACTCCAGTTAAAATATGTGGAGAGATCGAAGTTCTTATAATTAACGTTGATGTTGAATCCTCCCGTATGTTTGGGGGTCATGTTGCCGATTTCGACATAGTCTTTGTCATCAATCATACCGTCTTCGAAAGCATCTTTGAATTTCGGCAGCCCCGGATACGCCTGTTGCGCGCCAGGAACCAGACCTCCACGATAGGAAACAAATGCTTTTGAAAGATCAGCAACACCATCTTTTAATGTGTACATACCTGTTGTAGCGTCGAAATTGAAATCGTTTGGTGTATAATAACCTTTACCATCTGTTTCATAGCCCATTACAATACCAACGGGTCTGCCTACCAACAACTTGTAGTCGGCACTCGGAATACCCGATTGTAAGAATTGAGTACCGTAAGCACTCTGAAGCCCTTCTTCAAGTTGGTCTATATTACCTCTGTTAAAGTTGATATTAGCACCTGCTGTAATATTCCAATCCCGGTTCTTATAGATCATTCCCGAGAGGGACAATTCCAAACCTTTGTTGCTGGTTTGCCCAATGTTGGCATAGGTGGATGTAAATCCGGTGATAGACGGAATGTCGGTCAACATCAACAAATCTTTTGTGGTGTTTTTGTACACGTCGATAGCACCCCACACACGATTGTTTAGGAGCGTAAAGTCGAGACCAATATTGCGTGTAATGGTGGTTTCCCATTTTAAATCACGGTTTGCCATTTGGCCGGAAGCTAAGTCGTAAGAAGGCCGAAGTATATTATTTATGCCATACTGCCAGCGAGTGTCACTTTCGGCTTCCCATAATTGCGACCATTGGTCGGCACTAATGGCATCATTACCTACCTCACCATAAGAAACGCGAAGTTTTAAATCGTCGAGCCAGGACAGCTCTTCCATAAAAGATTCTTCCGAAACACGCCATGCTATTGCTGCTGCCGGGAAGTATCCCCAACGATGCTCGGGAGAGAAGTTTGAAGATCCATCGGCACGAAACGTAGCGGTAAGCATGTACTTGTCGAGGAGCGAGTAGTTTGCCCTACCGAAATAGGAGAGGATACGGCTTGGTGTAGAAACTCCCGACGAAATGACAAGGTCTGAGCCGTATTGCGAAATCATGGCAAAAGCATTATCCCTGGTGAAATTGGCAGGATACTTCCTGCCATTGATACGCATGTTTGCTCCGCCAGAGTTTGTCAATTCCTGACCAGCCAGGAGGTTGATTCTGTGCATTTCCTTTATTTTTATTTCGTAACCCAAGGTATTCGACCAACGCAAATTCCAACCCTCCTGTTTTCTATAATCTGCATCACCGGCAAATTTTACCGTTCCATCACCATTCAGATAGTTTTCCTCGTTGAAGCTTGAAGGTGTAGGACCTCTCCAGTTTTTAGTCTGCACATAATCGCGGGCTAAGGTCAATTCAGTGCGATAGTCCAACCCTTTTATCACGTTCCATTTCAGACCGGATGTACCACGAATTGATTGCCTTGTTGTCAGGTTCTCACGGTCTTTGATTACTGCCACCGGGTTAAACATATCATCCATAACAAACGACTCCTCGCCCAAAGTAGAATGGCCTAAGAACGTCTGATCGCCTTTGATATCTCCCAGGGCGATAGGACGGAAACGGTAAGACCCTGATAGCGAAGACCCGTAACCACTGGTTGTGCTTTCATTACCCATGCTTTCCCTATCCGTATAACGGACATCCAGGTTGAAGTCCAGGTTTTCGCTTATTTTTTGATCTAACTTGAACGATGATGATGCTCTCCTTGTAAAGGAGTTCAGTTTCATACCATCTTCGTCCATGTAGTTAAATGTGAAAATGATCTTTGTCTTGTCGGTTCCTCCCGTAACGGTAAGATCATGGTTATGAGAGAATGAACTGTTATAAACATCCTTTTGCGTGTTGTATGTCGATACATCTTTATAAGCATCAATACCGGCAGTATTACTACCAGTATAGGCTCCAATTCCAAACAATTTTTGAAATGGTTCGGTGTAAGTAGTTCCGAAATATACATCGAGAAGCCCCCATTTGTTTGCTAAGTAATCGTAGGGATTCAAAGTTTCAAGATATGTGGTAGGCTTATTGAATTTTGAATACCCGCTATAGCTAACGGTAGCCTTGCCTTCCTTGCCTCTTTTAGTAGTAACGAGGATAACCCCATTGGCACCGCGTGCACCGAAAATAGCTGTTGATGAGGCATCCTTAAGCACGTCAATGCTTTCAACCATACCAGCTGGAACATCGCTAATATTGCCTGGTATTCCATCAATTAAAACAAGGGGATCGTTACTTTGGGAAATAGAACCTCCGCCTCTTACCCGAATGGAGATAGAAGCATCAGGACGTCCGTCCTGAGAAGTTACAGTCACACCGGGAAGACGCCCCTGAAGTGCTTGTGCCACATTGGCAACAGGAATGGCCGAAAGTTGCTCTCCGGAAACTGACGCAACCGAACCTGTTACATCACGTTTTCGAACTGTTCCGTAACCAATGGCTACCACCTCATCAATTTCGAGTGAACTGCTCGCTAATTGTACATTAATGACTGTTTGTCCGTTAATTTTAACCTCTTTGGTTTCGAGGCCAATGAAAGAAAAAGTTAGTACATCTTTGGCCAAATCACCGGGCTGAATGGAATAACTTCCTTCACTATTTGTTATAACACCATTTGTTGTGCCTTTCACAACGACATTTACGCCGGGAATCGGCAAATTAGTCTCGTCAACCACCACACCGGTCACTCTCTGGGCGATCGATTGCGCTCCAGTAAAGACAACAAAAAGTGCTAACAGGCAGACCTTTACAAGAAAACTTTGCTTCATTTTCATCATAGATAATTGTTAAGTTTATTATAAGTATTTACAAATTAAAAATTTACAAATTACAATTTTGTAGTTCACAGAGTCTATTTAGCCACAAAGTCAATAAGACACGAAAAAAAAGTATTTTTCTTAGTGTTTTCGGAGTTAAAAGATTTTTCAGAGTGGAGTCATTTGTTTATGAAATTCGAGTGATGCCATGATGAATGGCCCCACCCCTTTGGGGTCATTATCGCGAATGGGTTCGCTGATATAATATTCGTAAGAGCCATCGCGGTATGGATCTCCACCCAAACCAGCCACCGAGCAACATTGGGTAAGGCTGATGGTTCCATCACCATTGTCTTTTATGAGGTTTTCCACAATCCCGTTGTAAGCTTTGGTAGTAACGTTTTTGTAATCGCTGCTGATATAACCTTTACGAACAGCTTTAAGCAATGAATATGTGAACATAGAAGAAGCGGTTGATTCGAGGTAATTCCCTTCGCGTGATCCCTGATCAAGCACCTGATACCACAGTCCGGTTTCTTTGTCCTGATATTTTTTGATCCCTTCTGCAACCTGGTTTAATATCTTCAGGATGTCGGCCCTTCCTGAATGTTCCTGCGGAATAAAGTCGAGCACATCCACCAGTGCCATGGCATACCAGCCCATTGCTCTTCCCCAGTAATGAGGAGAACAACCGGTTACCGGATCTGCCCACCTTTGCTCTTTACTTTCATCCCAGGCATGATAATTCAAGCCAGTTTCAGCATTATAAGTGTATTTATGAACCAGTTGGAATTGTTTTACTACATCGTCGAAAAGCTCCGGCTCATTGAAATATTGGGCATACTGCGCGTAAAACGGAGCGCCCATGTACAAACCATCGAGCCACATTTGGTGCGGGTAGCGTTGTTTGTGCCAGAAACCACCTTCCGAAGTGCGGGGTTGTTCTTTTAACTGGTCGCGCATTTGGTGAATGACCTTAAGATACCTTTCATCCTTGGTATTTTCATACAAGTCAAACAGGAACTTTCCTGAATTTACCGCATCGATGTTGTAATTTTCAATCTTGTAAGCGGAAAGGAACCCGATAGAATCGATCATCTTATCGGCATACCATTTGGCGTAATTGTAATAGGCTTCGTTGCCATTTTCTTTCCACACTTTCATCATGGATTGGGCAATCAAACCCTGTGTATAATTCCATGTAGGTTTTGGATTAAAGTCAACTGCCCAGGGTTCAGGGAAATGTTTCATTTCCGAATCGGCCATTTTTACGGCCATCTCAAGTCCGTCAACCGATTTCTTTGGAGTTTGTACAGAACATGATTGTAGAACAGTAAAAAATACAGCAAGGAGCATCCAATAATTTTTCATCTTTTTCAGTTTAATCAATTAGTTAATCCAACCTGATTTTTCACTTTAAAAGTCAAATCAAGTTGCGAGCATTAATAGTCAAAGCTACAACATTGTCTTTTGGCAGGTCATTTAATCCATATCAGGAATGAGGTCAAAACGTATCAACAGCGGGAAATAGTTCCCAAAATGCGGGTATAATTTTCTGAAATTCAGAAATTCAGAACTTTTTGAGAATAGATCAAATCTTTGTCATCATAAATCCAGACAATAAAAATCCCTTCCTGCTTAGGCTTAATTTGCATCTCAACATTGTTCGTAAAAAAAGGCTGTGAACCCAGCAATTGGCCGGTAAGAGAATAAACCTGAATCCTCATTATTTTCTGCTGATGATTGATTTTCAATAAGCCAGTGTTTCTATTAAATTGAATTTCGATAGGATTTCCGGTTTTTTTTTTCGGAGTAATTGAAGTTGAAATACCATCCTTCAACTGATTTTCAGTAATCGTGGCCACCAGGCTGTTGAGATAAACTTCAACATTTGGATATTTGCCATCAACGGTGGTAAGCTGAGCATCCGATGGATCATTTTTTTTCAGGCCATTGGCATCTTCCCAAACATCAGGCATTCCATCTCCATCGCTGTCAACCGGTGCAGGATTCGATTTAAGTTCGGGCCAACCGCCCACAGCAGTCTGGGTATCGATAATTCCGTTCACACTTCCGTTTCCGCCAGTCATAAATGTGGCAGTTCCTGTCCGAACATCATGGATGATGCGCTTATCAATTGTATCTCTGACTAAACTTGCCCCAACAAAATCCAGCACTTTTTCATAAGCTTTTTGAGATGAGTGGGTGGTAACTTCGCCCTGATTGTGTGGAGTTGCAATTCGCATGGCAATTTTATCGGCCTCCGGAACAGTGCCATAACTGCTGTGGAACTGGTTGTAAACGCCATAAGTCCAATTGTCTTGTGTTGCCCGGGCCGAAGCCTCTAAAACGTTCCCATTGACATAAAATTTACCCCATATATCATACACGGCTTTCCCTTCAACCTTATTCTTATCGATGGAAATAATACGCTCTTTTTTGGTTGTTGCCGGTCCCGGTTTATAATAGCAATTAACAATATTGACATTCATCGCTTCGCCACCATAGCAGCTATTGCCCTGCCAGTTATAAATGACATTGTTTCGAAGATCAACATTATCGGTTAAAGCAAAAATGTCACCGGCATATTCACCCAACCTTGGATTACGGCTATCGTGACTTGCCAGCATGTTGTGATGAAACGAGCAATTCTTTCCTCCCCAAACACCACCGTAACCGTGAGATCCTTTTGCATGCACCGAATTCCTCAGGCTTTCGGAAACGAGACACCATTGCAAGGTCAGGTTTTCGTTTTGGTAGAAAGAAACACATTCATCGGTTGACCAACTGGCGGTACAGTGATCGATCATAATATTCTTATGGAAGCGACCTCCCAAAGCATCACCCTCCTGCTGGGCTGCATCACCCATGCGGAAACGCAGAAAGCGGATGATCACATTATCGGAATTTATATCAACAGGGTAATCTCTAAGTGTAATACCGTCACCTGGAGCTGTTTGTCCGGCAATGGTAACATCTCCTTTTGAAATACTGAGTTTCGATTTTAGCTGAATAGTTCCCGATACTTTAAAGAGTATCAGACGCGGGCCGGTCTGATTAAGAGCATACCTTAAAGAACCAATGGAATTATCATCATTCAGGTTGGTTACATAAATAATCCGGCCACCGCGGCCACCGGTAACATATTTTCCATGACCTTCGGCACCGGGAAAAGCCGGCAACTTATCCTGCCCAAAGACATTGAAAACAACTAACATGATCACAGCCAGAATACTAATCAAATAGGTAATTCGTTTCATGTTTATTTTATTTTCAAACCACATAGGCGCTTAGAAAACATAGTTATTATTTTCTATGTGAACTATGTATCTATGTGGTTAATACTATCTTTTTTGAATATATTTTACCATTCTCATCAATGACAGAAATAATATATATTCCTGAAGACAAATCCTTTATCTGCATCTCCACCTGATTCTCATGGCTGGTTTTCATTTTCATCAGTGAACCGGTTATAGAGTACACTTTGATAAGGCTTATGACTTTCTGATGGCTGATCAGAAGAAGTCCGGATGAATTATTCAAATTAATCTTCACCTGTTCATCCGTTTTCTGAATTGCTATCGCTGATGTAAAAAGGGCATCTTTCAATTTGTTTTCAGTAATAACTGACACCAGACTGTTGAGATAAACTTCCACATTGGGATATTTACCATCAACGGTTGTAAGCTGAGCATCAGCCGGATCATTTTTTTTCAGCCCATTGGTATCTTCCCAAACATCGGGCATTCCATCTCCATCGCTGTCAACTGGTGCAGTAACC